>CAMCWJ010000116.1 GCA_945882475.1 Bifidobacterium breve | reverse complement strand
GCGCCGCCAGACCGCGGCACCCTGTTCGACCAGTTCCGGATTCACCCAGTCGGGGATGTGCTCGAACTCGGCGAACAATGCCTTCATCGACTCCGGTGCGCCCGGCACGCCGTCAACCGAACCCGCCAGTGCCTGGTCGAGTAACTCTCGGGACCGGTCCGGGCCCAGCGGTCCCAGGAATGTCTCGTCGACGAATTGCTCGGCTACCGGGTCGCCGGTGTTGAGCAAGCGTCCGTACTCGGCCACCACGGCGTCGTCGGGCAGAAGGTCGAAGCCGGTGATGCGTTTGATCCTGGAACGAACTCGCGCCGGCCGTCCGGAATCGCGGGCCTGCGGCCAGCGAAACGCACTGGGAGCAGACACGATTGCCACCTTTCCAGCACGGCACGCCCGCGGCGGGCCCCGCGATCGACCCTACTGCGGCCCCGCGGGCCGCGATCGTCGATCACGCGCACTCGAATGTCGCATCCGCGGTAGCAGGACGCCGGGGCGCCTGCGGCGGACCGCGCTCGCGATCACCCCACTGCCGTAGGCGGCGTCCTCGAGCAGTCGCATCGCGAAGTACCGCACGACACCGGACTGCGTCCGCCCGGTAAGCCATTCGTGGGCGATCGGTGCCAGCATGCTCGCCGCCGCGGCGCGGGCCACCCGGGACTTCGGGGCGAGCACCAGTGTCAGCCAGCCAATCGGCCACCACTCGCGGCGCAGCAGGTGCCCGGTGGCCGCGGCATCGGAAAGCAGGCCCTTGCCGAACAGGACCGGAGCCACCCGCGGATCCACCGATGAGCGGCTCAGGGTGCGCGCCAACAGACCGGTTGCGACGGCCGCTACGCCAACGCCGGTCGCCGCGGCGAGGCCCAGTGAGGGCCGGCGGGCCAGCACCAGCAGGCCCACCGCGGCACTCCACGGCGACACCCGTGCGGGGGTGAGCCGGCCAGGGTGGCGGCGGTCCAGTTCGGCGGCCGAGGTGCCGTAGGCGAAATGTCTTGCTGCCCAGTCGAATAGCTGCGGACGAGTTCGGTGCGTTACCAGTGCGGCGGGCTCGTAGCGGACCATCCAGCCCGCGTCCACCAGTCGCCAGATCAGATAGACGTCCTCGCCGACCCGCAGCTGTTCGTCGAAGCCCGGGCCCAGGGCGGATCGTCTGATCAGCAGGGCCGCCGACGGTAGATACCCCAGTGCGCCACCGGGGGTCACCAACTCCGGTCGCGGGCCCATGTCGAGGGCCGACCGGGTGATCTCGTATCTCTCCAGCGGGCCGTCGGAATCCGAGCGTGGACTGATCCGAGGAGCGACGGCGGCGACCCGGACGTCGTCGAAATGTGGGAGTAACGGACCGAGCCACCCGGTGGTGACGGCGCAGTCGGCGTCGACGAACGCGACGACTTCCGCGTCTACCGCGGACAGGCCGGTGTTGCGCGCGGCCGCCGGCCCGCGATTCACCGGGTGGCGGATCAGGGTCGCGCCGTGCGCCAGTGCCACCGCACCGACCGCCGCGTCGGGGGAGGCGTCGTCGACCACGACGATTGGGACGTCCGGGTCGGCGGTCCGCAGCGAGGCGAGGCACGCCTCGAGCAGGGTCGCGCACTGATAGGCGGGCACGACCACCGCGACGGTGTGCGGTTCGGCGGTGCCGGTGTAGGCCACCGGGTGCACGATTCCGCGCGCCAGCAGCAGGTCGACCACCGCCCGTTCGACGCCCGCCGAGGGCACCAGGCCGGCCGGTCCGGCGTCGCTTAGCCGTCGAAGGAAGGGCCGTGCGGCGGGGGCGATGCGGAGGACACCGAATGGCGCGCCCCCGAGCACGACCGACGCCTCGCCCCGGATCACAACCCGGTCGTCGAGGGCCACCGCACGCCCCGCCGGCAGGCCCGGCGGGACCGCGGGGTCGTGTTGGGCCATGGCGCGAGCCTACGATCGGTTCTATGCGTCGTGTGGTGGCCGCTGTCGTCGCGGTGGTGCTCGTCGCCGGGTCCGGCACCCACGCGCAGGCGGAACCGCCCGGAGCCGACTACGACTTTGGTTACCAGGCGCTGTGGCCGTTCCCGGACCTCGCCGCCGCCGACCGGTGGCTGGCCGACCCCGCCGCGACGCCCTGGCACGGCGACCCCGCGGCGACCGCACTGACGTTCACCCGGGATTTTCTGGGCCTGCGCGACATCGACCGCACGACCGGCGTCCGCTCCAGCGGCGACGAGGCGTGGGTGGGGGTTGGCATCGCTGATCCCAACGGCGCCCCGGTAACGGTGGCGACCCTGCACCTGGTCCGGTTTGGCCCGGCCGCCGACGCCCCGTGGGAGGTGGTCGGCTCCGAGGACACCGGCCTGACCCTGGACCGGCCCGGCTACGGCAGCACCGTTGGCTCGGTGATCGACGCGGGCGGAACGATCAGCGGCGTCGACGAGAGTCTGCAACTGCAGGCCCGCCAACTCTCCGGACTCATCGGCGAGTTCTGCTGCCTCTCGGCGGGCGGCGAGCGCGCGCCGTGGTCGGTGCGGGTGCCGGTCTCGGGTGCGCAACCCGGGGCGATCACCGTGGTGGTGTGGACGGGCGGGCACTACGCCAACATCGAACGCTTCGCCATCACCGGCCTGCGATCGGGCTGAGCCACCCGGCCGGCGATCGGTCTGAGGCACACTGTGAGCGTGATCGAGCACATGACCGCGATCAGGCGGGTGACCGGACTCGTCGGCGCCCTGGTGTTGCTGGCCGGGTTCGGCGCATCGCCTGTCGCGGCCAATCCGGGCGATCCGCCCGGTGCCCTGACGTTCGGTGGGCTGCTGCGGACCTATCTGGTGCACGTCCCGGCCGGGCTCGAGCGACCGGCGGGGTTGGTGATCAACTTGCACGGGTCCGGCCAGACCGGTGCGGATCAGGCCGCGTTGACCAACTACAACGCGATCGCCGACCAGTACGGATTCGTGGTGGCCTACCCCGATGGCATCGATTTGAGCTGGGCCGACGGTCGGGGCGCTTCGGTACCCGACCGGCAGGGAATCGACGACGTGGGGTTCCTGGCCGCGTTGATCGAACGGCTGTCTTCCGAGTTCGGCATCGCTCCGCGGCGGGTCTTCGTCACCGGCATGTCGGCCGGTGCGTTCATGACCAACCGACTGGCCTGCGACCGCGCCGAACTGGTGAACGCCATCGTCCCGGTGGCCGGAACGCTGGGTGTTGGGGTGCCCTGCGCGCCGTCGCGGCCGGTCTCGGTGTTGGCGATTCACGGGACCGCGGACGCGGTGGTGCCCTTCGGGGGCGGCCCGATGGTAGGCCGCGGCGGACCGAGCGAGATTCTGTCGGCGCCGGCTCTGGCCAACGTGTGGCGGGCGGCGGACGGTTGCCCCGCTCCGCTGGGCGACGGCGGTCCCGCGGGTCAGGCGGTGCGGATGGCCGCCGTCGGCTGTGCCGGCGGCACCGAGGTGGTGCTGGTCCCTGTTGACGGTGGTGGCCACACCTGGCTCGACGCTTCCCAGGCCAGCGCGCAGTTCTTCGCCTCGCGCGCCATCTAGAACCGCGCGGCATGGCATAGGTTGACACGGTGAACCCCTACGACGTCGGGCTGCTGATCTTGCGACTGGTGTTGGGATTGACCATGGCCGCCCACGGCTACAACAAGTTCTTCGGCCCCGGTGGAATCGCCGGCACCGCGCGCTGGTTCGACGGCATGGGCATGCGGCCGGGGGCTTTTCACGCACGGCTGGCGGCAGGCACCGAATGCGCCGCCGGGTTGGGACTGGCCCTCGGCCTGCTGACCCCGGTCGCCGCCGCCGGATTCGTCGCGCTGATGCTCGTGGCGGCATGGACCGTGCACCGCGGCAACGGCTTTTTCATCGTCAAGGAGGGTTGGGAGTACAACCTCGTCCTGGGCGCGGCGGCGGCCGCCCTCGGCGCCCTGGGTGCCGGCCGGCTCAGCCTTGACCACCTGTTTTTCGCCGGAACCCGCGTCGAGCATCTGCTGCACGGGTGGTGGGGTCTGGCGATCGCGCTGGGTCTGGGGGTCGCCGGCGGCGTCGGGCAGCTGGCGTTGTTCTACCGACCGCCGATCGCCAAGTAGACAGATCTCCCATTAGATTCGGCGGGGTGAGGGGAACTCGGTGCCGTGCCGGCGCTTGGCGGATAGTTGGGTTGCTGGGTCTGATCAGCCTGGGAGCGCCGGGATTCGCACTCGCCGATCCGGTTGGTCCCGATCCGGTTAATCCCGGAGCGGTGTGCACCAGTGCCGTGCAGGACGGGGTCGAGGTGGACCAGTGCGTCGCGGGCCGGGAACCGGTGGTCGTCGGTGGGCCGGCGGGTTTCGATTTTGACCTCGGATTTGGTGCCGGCCTGGGCTGAACCAGCGTGTTTTCCCTCTGTTCACCGCAGCGTCGGTGTCGCGTTGACCAACCCACCCCGACGCCGGTGACATTGAAGGGGTGCGGGTGGTACAGGTCGCGAACTTCTACGGACCTCGGTCGGGTGGACTGCGTACCGCGGTGGACCGGCTTGGCGCCGAGTACTGCGCGGCAGGCCACGAGGTCTACCTCATCGTGCCCGGCCCGCAGTCGGCCCGAACCGTTCTGGGCAGTGGCGTCACCCGAATCACATTGGGGGCGCTGCGAATTCCGATGACCGGGGGCTATCGGGCCGTTCTGCCCGGACCGGTGACCAACCTGCTGGAGACCCTGGCGCCGGATGCGATCGAGGTGTCCGACCGATTCACGCTGCGTTCACTGGGCGCGTGGGGGGCGCGACACCGCGTCACCACGGTGATGATCTCCCACGAACGCCTTGACCGCCTGACCGGCCTGATCCTGCCCGGGCCGCTGGCCCGCCGGATCGCTGATATCGCCAACGCCCGCACCGCCGCGAGCTACGACACCGTCCTGTGCACGACAGGTTTCGCGCGGGAGGAGTTCGACCGGATCGGCGCCACCAATGCCGTGACGGTTCCGCTCGGTGTCGACCTGGATACCTTCCACCCCAGCCGGTTCTCTGCGGTCACGCGCAATCGCTGGGCCCGCCCCGATCAGGTTCTGCTGGTGCACTGCGGACGGCTATCGGTGGAGAAACGCGTCGATCGCAGCATCGACACCCTCGCGGCGCTGCGCGATAAGGGCCTGGACGCGCGTCTGGTGATCGCCGGCGACGGCCCACTGCGCTCCCGACTCACCCGCCAGGCCGCTGGATTGCCGGTGGACTTCCTCGGATTCGTCGACTCGCGGGTCGCGGTCGCCGGACTGCTGGCCGCTGCCGACGTGGCACTGGCACCCGGCCCGCACGAGACCTTCGGACTCGCCGCCCTGGAGGCGCTGGCATGCGGTACCCCGGCGGTCGTGTCGGCAACCTCAGCCCTGGCCGAGATCCTCACGTCCGACAGCGGGGCATGCGCCGACAACGATGCCGGTTCCTTCGCCGCGGCGATCAGCGACCTCATCAGCCGGCCCGAGCCGGCCCGCCGGGCGAGCGCCCGATTGCGGGCCGAGGGTTTCACCTGGCCGCACTCGGCCCAGGGCATGCTCGCGGCATTGAGCGGTGTGGCAGTCTAAGGGGGCGGTCTTGCGCCCAAGTGCTCGTGTTCTGGGAGGTGAAATCGGTGGCGTCATTTCTCGATGTGAATCGCGATCACGATGAGGTCGACGCCCGGCGCATTCACGTCCCGGTCGCCCGGGCCACCGTCGACTGCGCGATCTACGTCGACGGGAACCGACTGCCCGGCAAGTACTCCCATGGGGCGGCCCGCATCAAGGTCCACGAGTTGCGCGAAGCGGGGGAGCCGGCGTTCGTCTGGCTCGGTCTACACGAACCCGATGAGCATCAGATGCATTCGGTTGCAGAGACATTCGGCCTTCCCGCCGTCGCCGTCGAGCAGGCGGTCAGGGCGCATCAGCGCCCGAAGTTGGAGCGCTACGACGATGTGCTGTTCTTCGTACTCAAGACGGTGCACTACGTGCCGCACGAGTCGGTCGCCTCGGCGCGGCACATCGTCGAGACCGGCGAGATCCTGATGTTCACCGGTGCGGACTTCGCGGTCGTCGTCCGGCACGGGGAGCACACCGGTCTGCTCGATCTTCGCCACGACTTGGAACGCGAACACACCCGGCTTGCGCTCGGTCCGCACGGTGTCATGCACGGCATCGCCCAGCATGTCGTCGACAGCTACCTCGAGGTGGCGCGAATGCTCGAACGCGATATCGACGCCATCGAGGAGGAGACCTTCTCACCGGGCAGCAAGACCGAGATCGAGCAGATCTATCTGCTCAAGCGTGAGGTCGTGGAGTTGCGCCGGGCGATCGGTCCGCTGACGACCGCGTTGACGAAACTCACCACCGAGAACACCGATCTGCTAACCAGAGAGGTCCAGCGCTACATGCGCGATGTGATGGGCCATCAGGTCCAGGCCGCCGACCACATCGTCAGCTACGACGAGATGCTGACCTCCCTGGTGCAGGCCGCACTGGCCAAAACCGGCATGCAGCAGAACAGTGACATGCGCAGGATCTCGGCGTGGGTGGCCATCGCCGCCGTACCGACCGCGATCGCCGGCATCTACGGGATGAACTTCGAGAACATGCCGGAGTTGGCCTGGACATGGGGCTACCCGGCCGCGCTGAGCGTGATGGCGACCGCGTGCACGACGCTGTACGTCACATTCCGGCGCAACAACTGGCTCTGAGTCGTGGGCTGCTCACGGTGGCGCCGATTGTGTGTCTGGCGGCGGGTTTCCTGGGTCAGCCCGGCTTCGATCTGGTGTTGTCGCCGTTGCTGCTGGCGGCCATGGTGATGTCGGCTCAGCCCGCCGCGGCCAGAGCCGCGTCGTAGTTCGGCTCGTTGGCCACCTCCGGCACCAGTTCGGAGTACACCACCGTGCCGTCGGCGCCGATTACCACGACGGCCCGGCCCAGCAGGCCGGCCATCGGGCCATCGGCGATGGCGATGCCGTAGTCGGTACCGAAGCTGTCCCGGAAGGCCGAGGCCGTCGTCACGTTATCGATGCCCTCGGCGCCGCAGAACCGCTTCTGCGCGAAGGGCAGGTCCTTGGACACGCACACCACCGCCAGGCCGCTGGCGGCGGCTCGCTCGTTGAAGGTCCGGACGCTGGTCGCGCAGGTCGGGGTGTCGACCGAGGGAAAGATGTTCAGCAACAGGGGCTTACCCCGGAACTGCGCGCTGCTGACTGCACCGAGGTCGGCTCCGGTCAGGGTGAAATCGGGGGCCGGGGCTCCGACTGCGGGAAGCTCGCCGACAGTGTTGACGGGCTTACCGCCCAGGGTTATCTGTGCCATGGGCACAGTCTGCCAAGGCCGTCACACCACGATCGGAGCAGGGGGTGGTTCGGCGCCGGTCATGCCCGCCAGGGTGAGGCTGAAGACGCTCTGGCGCTGGCCCATCGCGCCGGCGCCGTTGTCGGAGATCAGCAGCAGGGTGTAGGAGCCGTCGTCGCGCCGGGGCCCGAGGGTGATGCCCTCGAAGTTGTCCAAGGCGGTGTTGGCCTGCCAGAGCAGCGTCTTGCTCACCGGGGTGAAACCGTCGGCGGTCAGGCTGGGCAGGGTCGCGACGTCGGTCGCAGCGGTGAAATCGATCAGATAGATCCGGGAGCGGAAGTGTGGCAGGCATCCGCCGAGTTCGCGCTCTAGGGCCAGCACCTCGCCATTGGGCAGGGCCAGCAGGTCGACGAGTCCGCTTCGCTGCACCGAGATCAGCGGAGAGATCCTCGAGATCGGATCGGTGCGGTAGGCGTACTGGCCGGCGGGTGTGAGATCAGGCCCGGCGAACTGCTGGATTCTGACCCAGCTTCCGGCTGAGGGCGTCGACAGCGGTCCGTCGGACTTCAACGCCTCCTCGTTCGCGGTCCACAGCTTGCCAGCCCCGTAGCTGAGCGACTCGAGCCCCATGTTGTTCTGGACGTTGGCGGGCTGGTAGATGTCCGGGACCGTGACCGCACCCACTTTCAGTCCGGTGGAAAGGCTGAATTCGGTTATCGTCGAAGAGATTTCGTCGGAGATCCAGACGGTGTTCCCGGCGGGGCTGAGAGCGATCCCCTCTGAGTCGGCACCGAGGCCCGGTGCGCTGATCCCGCCGGTGACGAGGCTCGACCGGATTCGGCCGTTACGCGAGTCGATCGAGGTATAGAGACTCCAGATCGATGTGGCGCCGTTGTCGCCGATCGCGTAGTAGTCAGTTCCGCCGGCATAGGTGATCCCGCTGAGTTCGGCCGCCGCGGGGGTTTGGCCGCTCAGTACGAACGGAC
>CAMCWJ010000115.1 GCA_945882475.1 Bifidobacterium breve | reverse complement strand
CATATTCGGTATTAGCCCCCGTTTCCGAGGGTTATCCCAAAGTCCAGGGCAGGTTACTCACGTGTTACTCACCCGTTCGCCGCTCGAGTACCCCGAAGGGCCTTTCCGCTCGACTTGCATGTGTTAAGCACGCCGCCAGCGTTCGTCCTGAGCCAGAATCAAACTCTCCAAACAAAAACCCCGGGACAAACCCGACAGGAATCCGAATCAGAAAAATCTGACCTAACAAAAAGACACCAAAACTGGCATCAAAAAACAACCACCCCACAACAGGAAGACGGGAAGCCCCCCACAGGATGGCCAAAAACAAACAACAAACAAAAACCACCAAACACACTATTGAGTTCTCAAACAACACACCCTGCTGGATGGTTCGCCCGAAGGGCAACCCCGCCAGCTTACTTCAACTAATAGGTGACGTCAACGCCGGATCGCGGGCTAGACGCCTGCGAGGCAGTTGGCTTGTCGCTTACTGTACACGCTCAATCTCGGCGCCGAGAGCCACCAGGTTCTCGACGAACAGCGGGTAGCCGCGATCGATGTGGAAGACGTCGTGCACCTCGGTCTCACCATCCGCAACCAAACCGGCCAGTACCAGGCCGGCACCCGCGCGGATGTCCGAGGACCACACCGGCGCGCTGGATAACTGCGGGATGCCGCGGACCACCGCGTGGTGGCCGTCGGTTCGGGCGTCGGCACCGAGCCGGATCATCTCCTCAACGAAGCGGAACCGCGCCTCGAACACGTTCTCGGTGATCATCGAGGTTCCGTCCGCGATCGCCGCCATCGCGATCGCCATCGGTTGCAGATCGGTCGGAAAACCCGGAAACGGCAGCGTCGCGACATTGCAGGCCTTGGGCCGCTCGTACTGAACCACCCGAAAACCGTTGTCGCTCTGGGTGACAGTGGCACCGACGTCGTGCAGCTTGTGCAGTACCAATTGCAGATGAGCGGGATCGACCCCGGTAACCGAGATGTCGCCGCGGGTCATGGCGGCGGCGATCCCCCACGTCGCCGCGACGATGCGGTCGCCGATCACCCGGTGTTCGGTCGGGTGCAGCATCGTCACGCCGGTGATCCGCAGCGTCGCCGTACCGGCGCCCTCGATCTGCGCGCCCATCTGATTGAGCATTTCGCACAGATCGACGACGTCGGGTTCGCGAGCGGCGTTGTGGATGACGGTGATTCCCTCGGCGAGGACGGCGGCCATCAGGATGTTCTCGGTGGCACCGACCGACGGGAACTCCAGTTGGATCTCGGCTCCGCGCAGGTTCTCGGCACTGGCCACTACGCAGCCGTGCTCGATGGAGCACTGAGCGCCCAGTTGGCGCAGGCCGGCCTGATGCATGTCCAGCGGGCGCGAACCAATCGCATCCCCGCCGGGCAGTGCGACCCGTGCGCGCTTGCACCGGCCCACCAGCGGACCCAGCACGCACACCGAGGCGCGGAACTGCCGGACCGCGGCGAAGTCCGCTTCGTACTTGGGCTCGTCCGGCGAGGTGATGCGGACCACCGATCCATCGAGTTCGACGGTCGCGCCCAGCCCCCGCAGCACCTCGGCCATCAGTGGCACGTCGAGGATGTCCGGACAGTTGGTGATCGTGGTGGTTCCCTCGGCCAGCAGGCTGGCCGCCATCAGCTTCAGAACGCTGTTCTTCGCGCCGCCGACGGCCACTTCGCCGGACAACCGGCTGCCTCCGGTCACCAGGAAACGCTCGCCCACGGCGGTGAGCTTAGTGGAGCCGACCCGGCGCGCCCCAACAGTAGCCCGGTACGGTCACTACATGGCCGTTCATCTGACCCGCATCTACACCCGGACCGGCGACGACGGAACATCGGGACTCAGCGATTTCTCCCGGGTCACCAAAGACGATCCGCGCCTGATCGCCTACGCCGACTGCGACGAAGCCAACGCCGCACTCGGAGTCGCCGTGGCCCTCGGCGGCCCCGACGACAAGCTGCGTGGGGTCCTCACCCGGATCCAGAACGATCTCTTCGATGCCGGCGCCGACCTCGCCACACCGATCGTCGAAAAGCCCGAACACCCGCCACTGCGCATCACCGAGGCCTACATCGAGCGACTCGAGGGGTGGTGCGACGAATACAACGACACGTTGCCGGCGCTGAACTCGTTCATCCTGCCTGGCGGAACCGCGCTGTCGGCGCTGCTGCACGTCGCGCGCACGGTGACCCGCCGCGCGGAGCGATCGGCGTGGGTCGCGGTCAAGGCCCACCCCGACACAGTGAGCCCGCTGCCGGCCCGCTACCTCAATCGGCTCTCGGATCTGCTGTTCATTCTGTCGCGGGTCGCCAATGGCGGCGACGACGTGCTCTGGAAGCCGGGCGGGGCTTAAATCGCCTGCCCCGCTGCATCGCCGGGCTTGTTGATCGGCCCGGCTACATCGCCGGGCGCCGCGACCGCGGGGAAGGCCGCGACTCGACCCACGACAAAAACGCGGTCAACGAATCACGGCTAAGAGCAATTTCGTAGTCGCGCTGCTGATCGGCTGCGGTGTCACGCACGTCCAGCACGACGGTCTCGTCGGTCATGATGTCGAACTCATCTCCCCGGGGCGCGCGCCTGCCGATAATCTCCAGCCCCCGTCGACTCAGCCGCCGGTCCGGCCCCAGTCGCAGGCTCGACAGTCGGTGGAAGCGCGCCTCGTCACCCACATAGCGGATGACTCCGTGCCGCCAACCGTGACCGCCCACCGCGGGGGTGTCGCGAAGGATCACCGGCGTGCCGCCCCGACTGATCGTCCACAGCCGGAAGCCGAGCACCAGCACGACCACGAGGAGCACACCGGCCAGCACGTCCATCACAATCACGGGCGTGCTCATCGCAGGGTCGCCGCCTAGTCGAGTTGGCCCAGCGCTCGCAGCCGGGCCCTTCCCCGGGCGGCGGTTTGCGGATCCTCGGACTCGGCGTCGGCCTTGGCCGCGTCGGCGTCGATCTCGGACTCGAACTCCGCGGATTCGGCGAGGATCTTCACACCGGCCTCGGTGACCGACAGATAGCCGCCGTTGACGGCTATCCGTAGATCGTCCTCGCCCTCGCGTTCCACCCGAACCATCGCGTCGTCGACAAGTTGGGCGACCAGTGGGATGTGCTGCGGAAGAATGCCGATCTCGCCCGAGGTCGTCCGGGTGAAGACGAACGTCGCCTTACCCGACCAGACCTTGCGCTCGACGGCGACGATGTCGACGTCCAATTCGGCCATCTCACATCACCTTTCGGCCTACGCGCGGGCAGCTCATCACAGCTTGACGCCGAGGCTTTCGGCCTTCTTCGCCAGGTCGTCAAGCCCGCCGATGAGAAAGAACGCCTGCTCGGGCAGGTGGTCGAAATCGCCCTTGGCAAGCCGGTCGAACGCCTCCACGGTCTCCTTGAGCGGAACCGTCGAACCCGGCTGCCCGGTGAACTGCTCGGCCGCCATCATGTTCTGACTCAGGAAGCGCTCGATACGTCGAGCGCGGTTCACCAGCTGCTTGTCCTCCTCGGACAGCTCGTCGATACCGAGGATGGCGATGATGTCCTGGAGGTCCTTGTAGCGCTGCAGGATTCGGATGACTTCCTGCGCCACCCGGTAGTGCTCCTCGCCGACGATCGCCGGGTCAAGGATCGTCGAGCTGGACGCGAGCGGGTCCACCGCGGGGAAGATGCCCTTGGAGAACACGGCGCGGGAGAGTTCGGTGGTGGCGTCGAGGTGCGCGAAGGTGGTCGCCGGCGCCGGGTCGGTGTAGTCGTCGGCGGGCACGTACACGGCCTGCATCGAGGTGATGGACCGGCCGCGAGTCGAGGTGATGCGCTCCTGAAGCTCGCCCATCTCGTCGGCCAGCGTGGGCTGGTACCCCACGGCCGAAGGCATCCGGCCGAGCAGAGTCGACACCTCAGAACCGGCCTGAGTGAACCGGAAGATGTTGTCGATGAACAACAACACGTCCTGGCCCATCTCGTCACGGAAGTACTCGGCCATGGTCAGCGCCGACAGCGCCACCCTCATGCGGGTACCCGGCGGCTCGTCCATCTGACCGAACACCAGCGCGGTGTCCTTGAGCACGTTGGCGTCGGCCAACTCGACCCAGAGGTCATTGCCCTCGCGGGTGCGCTCCCCAACCCCGGCGAACACCGAGGTACCGCCGAAGTTGCGGGCGATGCGGTTGATCATCTCCTGGATGAGCACTGTCTTGCCCACGCCGGCACCACCGAACAGCGCGATCTTGCCGCCGCGCACATACGGGGTCAGCAGGTCGACGACCTTCAGGCCGGTCTCGAGCATCTCGGTGCGGGGCTCGAGGGCGTCGAATGCCGGCGGCTTGCGGTGGATCGACCACTTCTCGAAGTCCTTGCCGTAGCCCGGGTCATCGAGGCAGTTGCCAAGGGCGTTGAAGACGTGCCCCTTGACTCCCTCGCCCACCGGCACCGAGATCGAGGCGCCGGTGTCGCGAACCTCGACGCCGCGAACCAGGCCGTCAGTCGGCTGCATCGAGATGCAGCGCACCAGGTTGTCGCCGAGGTGCTGGGCGACCTCGAGGGTCAGCGTCTTGGCCAGCGCCTCGTAGTCGATGTCGGCGTGCAGCGCATTGAACAACTCGGGCACTGCGCCGCGGGGAAACTCCACGTCCACCACCGGGCCGGTGATGCGCACCACCCGGCCGTTGGCGCTCTGGGGTGCGGAAGTGCTGTAGCTCTCGGCGATGACAGTCATGTTTCTCTTCGCTTCCTTTGCCTAGCGGGCCGCGTCGGAGAGTGCATTCGCACCGCCGACGATTTCGCTGATTTCCTGGGTGATCTGGGCCTGACGCTCCCGATTGGCCATCAGGGTAAGGACCTTGATGAGGTCGTCGGCGTTATCGGAGGCCGCCTTCATGGCCCGGCGTCGGGAGGCCGACTCCGAGGCGCCGGCTTCGAGCAGCGCGGCGAGGATCCGGGTTGCGACGTAGCGCGGCAGCAGTGATTCGAACAGAGTGGTGGCGTCCGGCTCGAACGAGAAGAGCGTGTGCGGGCCGGTGGGGTCCTCCTCGACGTACTCCACCACCATGGGCGCGATCCGGCGCGCCTCAGCGGTCTGGGCGAGCATCGAGCGGAACTCGGTATAGACGATGTGCAACTCGTCGACGCCAAGGATGCCGTCGTCGCCGGGGCCTTCGCCGGAATCGTCAGCGCCGGCCAGGAAGGCATCGACCAAGGTACTGGCGATCTCCTGGGCGTTCTCGTAGGTGGGCTTCTCCGAGAACCCGGTCCACGATTCGACGATCGACCAGTTGCGGAAGCTGTAGTAGCCCAGCGCTTTCCGGCCGACGACGTAGAGAACCGGAGTCTTGCCCTCCTCACGCAGCAACGCGAAGAGTTCCTCGGCCCGCCGCAACACGTTGGCGTTGTAGGCGCCGCACAGTCCGCGGTCCGACGACACCACCAGCACCGCCGCACGCTTCGCGTCCTCGCGGGCCACCAGCAGCGGATGGTCCAGTGCGGACTCCGCGGCCAGGTCGGTCAGCATGTTGGTGATCTCGGCCGAGTAGGGGCGCGCCGCCTCCACCCGGGCCTGTGCCTTGGCGATCCGGGAGGTCGCGATCAGCTCCTGGGCCTTGGTGATCTTCTTGATCGACCCGGCCGAGCGGATGCGTCCCCGCAGTTCGCGCAGTGTCGCTGCCATGCGTTGGGCCTCCGGCCTTACTTCTTCTTCGGCGCGGGCTTGCGGACCTGGACTGATTCCTTCTCAACGTCCGCCTCGTCCATGGCGGCGATGTGCGCGTTGGGCACCACCGAGCTGCCATCGGAGGCGGCGAAGCCCCGCTTGAAGTCAGCGATGATCTCGAGAAGCCGGACCTCCGCGTCCTCGGAGAGCTTCTTGGAGTCCCGGATCTCGTCGAGCAGACCCTGGTTCGAGACCTTCACGTGCTCGAGCAACTCCGACTCGAACCGGGCGACGTCGGCGACCGGAACCGAATCCAGGTGGCCCTTGGTGCCGAGGAAGATCGCGACCACCTCCTCCTCGACCGCCAGCGGGCTGTACTGCGGCTGCTTGAGCAGTTCGACCAGTCGGGCGCCGCGCTCGAGTTGAGCCTTCGAGGTCTCGTCGAGGTCGGAGGCGAATGCCGCGAAGGCCTCCAGTTCGCGGTACTGGGAGAGGTCGAGACGCAGCGAGCCCGCCACCTCCTTCATCGCCTTGATCTGGGCCGCGCCACCGACGCGGGAGACCGAGACGCCGACGTTGATGGCCGGGCGCACACCCTGGTTGAACAGGTCGGTCTCCAGGAAGCACTGTCCGTCGGTGATGGAGATGACGTTGGTGGGGATGTAGGCCGAGATGTCGTTGGCTTTGGTCTCGATGATCGGCAGGCCGGTCATCGAACCGCCGCCGAGAGCGTCGGACAGCTTCGCGCAGCGCTCCAGCAGCCGGGAGTGCAGGTAGAAGACGTCGCCCGGGTAGGCCTCGCGACCCGGTGGGCGGCGCAGCAGCAGCGAGATCGCGCGGTACGCCTCGGCCTGCTTGGTGAGGTCGTCGAACACGATCAGCACGTGCTTGCCGTCGTACATCCACTCCTGCGCGATGGCCGAACCGGTATAGGGCGCAAGCCATTTGAAGCCGGCCGAGTCCGATGCCGGCGCCGCGACGATGGTGGTGTAGTCCATCGCGCCGCCCTCGTCGAGGACCCGGCGCACGCTGGCGATCGTGGTGCCCTTCTGGCCGATCGCCACGTACACGCAGCGCACCTGCTGGCTGGGATCGCCGGTCTCCCAGTTCTTGCGCTGGTTGAGGATGGTGTCGACACAGACCGCGGTCTTGCCGGTCTTGCGGTCGCCGATGATCAGCTGGCGCTGGCCGCGACCGATCGGGGTCATCGCATCGATGGCCTTGATGCCGGTCTGCAGCGGTTCGGTGACGCTCTGGCGCTCGACCACCGAGGGGGCCTGCAACTCCAGGGCGCGCCGGTTGCTGGCGGCGATGTCGCCACGGCCGTCGATGGGCTGGCCGAGGGGGTTGATGACGCGGCCGAGGAAGGCGTCGCCGACCGGCACCGACAGCACCTCACCGGTGCGCTTGACCTGCTGGCCCTGCTCGATCTTCTCGAACTCGCCGAGGATGACCGCGCCGATGCTGTGCTCGTCGAGGTTCAGCGCCACCCCGAGCACACCGCCGGCGAACTCCAGCAGCTCCTGGGTCATCACCGAGGGCAGGCCCTCGACGTGGGCGATGCCGTCGCCGGCGTCGATGACGGTGCCGATCTCCTCGCGCCCGGTTCCCGCTTCGAAGCTCGATACGTAGCTTGCGATGGAACCCTGGATCTCATCAGCGGAGATTGTCAACTCTGCCATGGCTTTTCGCCTTCCTGCCTTCTTGTCTCGGGGTTACGAGTCGGGGCCCTAGTCGGGCAATTTGGTAGCGGCTGCTGCCAGCCGCGAGGAGAGCGTTCCGTCGATCACCTCGTCGCCGACGGAGACCGCAAGACCGCCGAGCAACTCCGGATCGACATTGATCTGCACCGAAACGGGATGGTGGTAAATCCGGGTGAGAACCTCGGTCAGCCGGGTCCGCTGCGAGTGGCTCAACTCCGCGGCCGCACTGACTTCGGCGACAACCTCGCCGCGGTTGGACACCGCAAGTTCGGCGAGATCCTGCACTGCGGCGTCGGCGCGTTCGCCGTGCAGCAGTTCAACGGTCTGCCGCAGGAGTGCCTCGGCGGTGGTGTTGGCTCCACTGGCGCCGCCAAGCACGCTGCGCAACAACGACACCCGCTTCTCAGCCGGTGTGGAATAGTCGCCTAGCAGCTTGGCCAGCTGCGGCTGCTCCTCGAGGATCCGGCTGAACCGGAACAACTGTTCGGCCACTTCCTCGGTCTGGTACTCGCGGTCTGCGCGGGCCAGCAGGCTCAGCCGGGCGGCGTGCTGGATGGCCTCGACGAAATCAGTTGTCTGCGACCAGCGCACCGACACCGCCGCGTCGAGTACCTCGAGGGTGTGCGAACCCACCCGGCCGTTGAGCAGCCGCGACAGCAACTGCTTCTTGGCATCGGCGTCGCCGGTGGCACCGGCGAGATGGCGAGCCAGGATCGGCTCGTTCTGCAACAGCCCGGCGACGGAGGCCAACTCGTCTGACAGCCGGGACAGCTCGTCGCCCGAGAGCGAACCGGTGACCGACCGCAACCGCTCGACCACCGCGGCCTGAGCGTCCCGGCTGGCCGAACGAAGATCCGACGAACTCAAGGTGGCCAGCGACGCCATCTCCGGCGAACTGCACTCATCGGTGGAATCGTTGTCGGCGACATTGGCTGCGCGGGTGCTCGGAACATCGGTGACCGGTACGTCGACGG
>CAMCWJ010000114.1 GCA_945882475.1 Bifidobacterium breve | reverse complement strand
TCTCGGTGGCTACCGGCAGCTGGTGGCCGACCTGCGAACCGAGTGGCGCCGCGACCGCAATCTGGTCTATTACCTGATCGTCAGCGCGGTGTTCCGCGACGGACTGTCCGGTGTCTTCGCGTTCGGCGCGGTGCTGGGTGTCGGTGTATACGGCCTCTCCCCGGCCCATGTGCTGCTGTGCGGGGTCACCGCCTCGACGGTGGCCGCACTCGGCGCGGTCGCCGGCGGCCGGCTTGATGATCGCGTCGGCCCCAAGCCGGTGATCGTCGGGTCGCTGGCGGCGATGATCGCGGTGGGGCTGACCCTGATGTCGCTGTCGGGGCCGGTCGCCTTCTGGGTATGCGGGCTGCTGCTGTGTCTGTTCGTCGGGCCGACGCAATCGGCGGCCCGCACCCTGCTGCTGCGGATGACCGGTGAGGGCAAGGAGGGCGTCATCTTCGGGCTTTACACCACCACCGGCCGGGCGGTGGCCTTCCTCGCGCCGTGGTTGTTCTTCGTCTTCGTCGATCTTTTCAACACCGACCGCGCCGGACTGGCCGGCATCTGCCTGGTGTTGTTCGCGGGTCTGCTCGGCATGCTCCGCGTGCGGGTGCCTGCTTAGGCGATGCCGGTGCAGATGGTCAGGCCGCGGCCGGTGCGCTGGCGGATCTGGGCACCGTTCACGGTGACGCTGCAGGTGACGTCACGTCCTACGTTGACCACCGCGACGCTGGCGGAATCCTTGGCCGGCGCTTCGAGGCCGACCTGCTTGCTCCACGGCAGCGCCACGTTGAACTCGGTCTGCATCACCCCGCCGGAGTCGACGTAGGTGATGTTGATGGCGCGGCCCTCGCCGCTGACCGTGTACACGACGTTCTCGGTCACGGCCGGCGCGGCGGGGGTCTCGTCGGGCGGGATCGGGGCGCCCGGTTCGGAGGTCTGGGCCGGCGCAGGCCGCGAGGGTGCGGTCGGCAGTGGCTGCTCGGTGGGAGCCGGAATCGGTGCTCTGGTCGGCACCCGTGTGGTGGTCGGCACCCGCGGCGCACTGCTGGAGGTGGTCTGGGGTAGCGGTGCCACCACGGTCGACTCACGGGAGGCATTGCTGACGATCAGCAGCGCGAAAACCAGGCCGGCGACCAGCAGCACGGCCGCGGCCGCGAGGATCCACGGCCAGCGGGGCGACTTCGGCGGCTGTGGCGGCGGCGGCGGAGGGCCAGGCGGGTAGCCGTAGCCGGTCTGCCAATACGGCGGCATCGCTTCGGTGGGTTGGGTCATCGGGCCGGGTTGGGTCATCGGGCCGGGTTGGGTCGGGCCGGGTTGGGTCATCGGCGCCCCGTAACCGGGCCCGTAGTAGGGCGGCCCCCAGTACTGCCCGGAGTAGGCCGGGTCGGGAGGGGGTGGATACCCGCGGGTCGGATCGCTCATGCCTGCCTCACCCTGAGCAGGGTACCCGCGCAGCCTTATCTGCTGCTGTCGCAGGCCCAGGGCTTCCCGATAGACTGGGCCGATGGCAACGGCACGCAGTGCGGGATGCGTCGGGGGACTGGCGGTCGCGTTCGGCATCGGGATCGGCATCCTCGCCGGGGGAACCGGTTCGGCGGCGGCGGCCCCGGCCGACCGGGGTGCCGATGCGCGTGGCAGCGTCTCCGCGGGCCCATCCGTGGCGGGTGCCCGGAGTCCGGCGGCGCGCCGATCATCGACGCTGAGCCAGGTGCGCAACGCGAGCGCGCAACGTCAGGCCTGGCAGCCGGCGTCGGCAGCGCCGCGGGAGTCCCGCCGACCGATACCCCTGAGCGAACGCCAGACCCGGATCACATTCCTGAAGAACACCCACCTCGGCCTGCCGCCGCCGCTGATCCCGTTCGTCCGCAAGGTCAGGGGTGACGCGACATTGACCACCGACTCGATCTACGACCTCCAGAACGTCGATCAGTTCGACTGGAACAAGCTCGCCGGAATCGGTTTTTCCATCCCGGCCGATGTCAACTCGATCCAGGTGGTGTGGCGCTGGAACGTCGCCGATCAGACCTTCGAAATCGCGCCGTTCTTCAACGTGGACAAAGCGCGGATCTCGCCGATGAAGTCCGAGATCATCCCGGTACCGGTCGGCGCGAAGTTCGAGTTCGAGGTTGACTACGAAGGCATTTCCGTGAGCTACGGCGACACCACGGTCTACAAGCCGACTCCGGCCGACCTGAAGACGAGTTGGCTCTCGTTCCTGACCACTCCCTGGTTCGGCGGCACCAGTCGTGCCCCCAGGACGCTTTCGATAATGCTCAATCTGCGCTAGGCGCGCGACAATGCGGCTAGCGTCATCGCCCGCAGAACCGCTCGGGAGCGGCCCCGGTCGGCGGTCGGCCGCATGCTGTACGGCGTGGAGTTGAGCAACCCGAAGGCGGCGTGCGCCATCACCCGCGCATCGTCCTCGGCCAGGTGGTGGTCGAGGCTGCGCAGCACGCCCACCCACGTCTCGACATAGCGTCGCTGCGCCCGGCGGACCTGCCGTTGCGCCGCGGCGGGGAGGTTGGCGAAGTCGCGGTCCTGGATGCGAATCAGATCAGGTTCGCGCAGCGCGAAGTCGAGGTGAAAGTCGACGAGACCGTCCAGGGCGGCGGCCGGATCCGGGTTATCCGCCAGCACCTGCTGCGCCCCGGTGAGCAGGCGGGTGGAGATGCCGACCAGCAACTCGACCAGCAACGCCTCCTTGCCTGCGAAGTGCCGGTAGATGGCCGGACCGCTCACCCCGGCCGCGGCGCCGATGTCCTCGAGACGGACCGCCAGGAACCCGCGGCGGGCCATCTGATGTTCTGCGGCGGCCAGTAGCTGCTCGCGTCGGTTAATCTTCACTAACTACTATGTTAGTGGTCATTAACCGCTAGTCGTCATTAGACCGAGGACGTCGACAATGGCAGCATCGCACCGCGAGGAGCACCTGCGGCTTGTCGCTCAGTTGCGCGCCAAGCTCGCCGAGGCTGCGCTCGGCGGCCCGCAGCGCGCCCGCGACCGGCACGTCGAGCGCGGCAAGCTTCTCCCGCGCGATCGCGTCGACGGCCTGCTGGATCCGGGCAGTCCGCTGCTGGAGATCGCCCCGCTGGCAGCAGACGGCATGTACGACGACGACTGTCCGGGTGCCGGGATCATCACCGGAATCGGCCGGGTGTCGGGACGCGAATGCATGATCGTGGCCAATGACGCCACGGTCAAGGGCGGCACCTATTACCCGGTGACGGTCAAGAAACATCTGCGCGCCCAGGAGATCGCAGCGCAGAACCGACTGCCGTGCGTCTACCTGGTCGACTCCGGCGGCGCTTTCCTGCCTCGGCAAGACGAGGTGTTTCCCGACCGCGACCACTTCGGCCGGATCTTCTTCAACCAGGCCACCATGAGCGCAGCCGGCATCGCGCAGATCGCCGCTGTGCTCGGGTCGTGCACCGCGGGCGGCGCGTACGTACCGGCGATGAGCGACGAGACCGTCATCGTGGCCAACCAGGGCACCATCTTTCTGGGCGGCCCGCCGCTGGTAAAGGCCGCCACCGGAGAGGTGGTGACTGCCGAGGAACTCGGCGGCGGCGACCTGCACGCCAAGACCTCCGGAGTCGTCGATCACCTCGCCGCCGATGACCGCGACGCACTGCGCATCGTCCGCGCCATCGTGTCGACCCTCGGTCCGCGCACGCCGTCGCCCTGGGACGTGCGGCCGGCCGTCGACCCGATCGCCGAGGGGAGCGAACTCTACGACGTGGTACCGGTAGATGCCCGGGTCGCCTATGACGTCCGCGAGGTGATCACCCGGATCGTCGACGGCGGGGAGTTCAGCGAGTTCAAAGCCGACTACGGCACCACGCTGGTTACCGGCTTCGCCCGGATCCACGGTCACCCGGTCGGAATCGTGGCCAACAACGGGGTGCTCTTCGGCGAATCCGCCCTCAAGGGAGCACATTTCATCGAGTTGTGCGACAAGCGCATCATTCCGCTGGTGTTCCTGCAGAACATCACCGGCTTCATGGTCGGCCGGGACTACGAGGCCGGAGGCATCGCCAAGCACGGCGCGAAAATGGTGACCGCGGTGGCCTGTGCCAGGGTGCCTAAGCTGACCGTGGTTATCGGCGGGTCCTACGGCGCGGGCAATTATTCGATGTGCGGACGGGCCTATTCGCCGCGGTTCCTGTGGATGTGGCCCAACGCCCGGATCTCGGTGATGGGTGGCGAGCAGGCCGCCGCGGTGCTGGCCACCGTGCGAGCGGAGAGCACTCCTGACGAGGAGGAGGCGTTCAAAGCCGGAATCCGTGCGCAGTACGAGCATCAAGGCAACCCGTACTACTCCAGCGCGCGGCTGTGGGATGACGGCGTCATCGACCCGGCCGACACCAGAACGATTCTGGGACTAGCGCTTTCGGTTACGGCCAATGCGCCCGTCGAACCGGTCTCCTACGGCGTCTTCCGGATGTGAGGACAGTGGCCCCGGCAATGTTCGACACCGTGCTCGTCGCAAACCGCGGCGAGATCGCGGTGCGCGTCATCCGCACCCTGCGAACCATGGGTATCCGTTCGGTGGCGGTCTACAGCGACGCCGACGCGTCCGCCCGGCACGTCGCCGAGGCCGATGTTGCGGTACGGATCGGCCCGCCACCGGCCCGGCAGAGCTACCTCGACATCGAGGCCGTGATCGACGCCGCCCTGCGTACCGGTTCGCAGGCGGTGCACCCCGGGTACGGATTCCTTTCGGAGAACGCCGATTTCGCCGCTGCGTTGGCGCGTGCCGGACTGGTATTCATCGGTCCGCCGGCCGCGGCCATCGCCACGATGGGCGACAAGATCGCCGCCAAGGCTGCGGTTTCCGCTTTTGGGGTTCCAGTGGTCCCCGGCATCGCCGAACGCGGACTGTCCGACGCCGATCTGGTTGCCGCCGCCGCCGGCATCGGCTATCCGCTGCTGGTGAAGCCCTCGGCCGGCGGCGGCGGGAAGGGCATGCATCGCGTCGATGATGCCGCTGATCTGCCCGCCGCTCTGAGTTCGGCGCGGCGGGAGGCGTCCGCCGCATTCGGCGACGACACCCTGTTCCTGGAGCGATTCGTGCTGCGTCCCAGGCACATCGAGGTCCAGGTGCTGGCCGACACCCACGGCGTGGTGCTCCACCTCGGCGAGCGCGAATGCAGCCTGCAGCGTCGCCACCAGAAGGTGATCGAGGAGGCGCCCTCACCACTGCTCGATGCCGCCACCCGGTCCAGGATCGGAGCGGCCGCCTGCGACACCGCCCGCAGCGTCGACTATGTGGGTGCCGGAACGGTCGAGTTCATCGTCTCGGCGGACACTCCGGGGGAGTTCTTCTTCCTGGAGTGCAATACCCGCCTGCAGGTTGAGCATCCGGTCACCGAACTGGTCACCGGATGGGATCTGGTCGAATGGCAGATCCGCATCGCCGCGGGGGAACCGCTGCGTGCCACCCAGGACGAGATCGCGATGCGGGGACACGCGATCGAGGCGCGCGTCTACGCCGAGGACCCGGCCGCCGGCTTCCTGCCCACCGGTGGGCCGGTGCTGGCGCTCACCGAACCCGCGGCCGTGCGGATCGACGCGGGGCTGATCGCCGGCATGACGATCGGCAGCGACTACGACCCGATGCTGGCGAAAGTGATCGCACACGGCGAGGACCGGGCGGCCGCACTGCGCGACCTGGACCGCGGCCTGGCCCGTACCGCGGTACTCGGGGTGGGTACCAATGTGGACTTTCTGCGATTCGTCCTAGCCGATGACGACGTCGTAGCCGGGCGCCTGGACACCGGACTGCTGGAGCGTCTCGATTTCACCCCTGCCGGGGTGGGCGATGAGGCGTACATCGCCGCGGCCGCCTACCGGTGGCTGACGCGCTGGCCGGTCGGTCCGAGCGATCCGTGGGATGTGCCGTCCGGTTGGCGGCTCGGGGAATCCGCGGCGACGAGCATCCGGTTGCGCTGCGCGGGCCGCACCGACGAGGTCCGGATCGCCGGGACCCCGCAGCAGGGTCGAGCGCTTATCGCCAACGGCGCAGCCGTGACGCTGACGGGTCACCTCGCCGGCGACGCGCTTACGGTGATTCTCGACGGTGTGTCCCACCGCTACACCGTCGCCGCGTCCGGCACACAGATCTGGCTTGCCGGCGAGGGCCGCACGTCGGTGTTCGACGAGCTGATCGACGCCTCGGTACGGCCCGGTGCGGAACATTCCGGCGATGCTGAGTTGAGAAGTCCGATGCCGGGATCCGTTGTGGCAGTTGGTGTCCAGGATGGTGAGTCCGTCGAATCCGGCACCGTGGTGGTGGCGGTCGAGGCGATGAAGATGGAGCACGCGCTGCGGTCACCGGTCGCCGGCGTCGTCGAACTTCTGGTCGCGGTTGGCGATCAGGTCAAGGTGGGCCAGTTACTGGCCCGGATAACAGCGAACACCAAAGGAACACAACAGTGAGCGAATACGGGTCCACATTCCTGTCGACCGGAACCCTCCCCGACGAGTACCAGCAGTTGGTCAAGACAGTGCGCGATTTCGCCCGCGAGGTTGTCGCACCGGTAGCGGCCCAACATGACGCCGAGCACTCGTTCCCCTACGAGGTCGTCGCCGGGATGGCCGAGATGGGCCTGTTCGGATTGCCGTTCCCGGAGGAATACGGGGGCATGGGCGGCGACTACTTCGCGCTCTGCCTGGCGCTGGAGGAACTCGGCAAGGTCGACCAGAGCGTGGCCATCACGCTGGAGGGTGGGGTGTCCCTCGGTGCGATGCCGATCTACCGGTTCGGCACCGAGGCGCAGAAGCAACGCTGGCTGCCGCAACTCACCAGCGGCTCCGCACTCGGCGCTTTCGGCCTCACTGAAGCCGGCGGTGGCACCGACGCAGGTGCCACCAGGACCACCGCGCGCCTTGATGACGGGCACTGGGTGATCAACGGCTCCAAGGCCTTCATCACCAACTCAGGCACCGACATCACCGCACTGGTCACCGTCACCGCCGTCACCGGCAACGACGACGGCCGCCGAGAGATCTCGGCGATCGTGATCGAGGTTCCGACGCCCGGTTTCACCGCTGAGCCCGCGTACAACAAGGTCGGGTGGAACGCCTCCGACACCCATCCGCTGTCGTTCACCGATGTTCGGGTGCCCGCAGAGAATCTCCTGGGCGAACGCGGCCGCGGGTACGCCAACTTCCTACGCATCCTCGACGAGGGCCGCATCGCGATCGCCGCACTGGCTGTTGGTGCCGCGCAGGGTTGCGTCGACGAGTGCGTGAAGTACGCGACTCAGCGTGAGGCATTCGGTCAGCCGATCGGGCGTTTCCAGTCGATCGAGTTCACCATCGCGCGGATGGAGGCCCGGGCCCACGCCGCGCGCACCGCCTACTACGACGCCGCCGCCCTGATGCTCGCGGGCAAGCCGTTCAAGAAGCAGGCCGCGATCGCCAAACTTGTTGCGGGCGAAGCCGCGATGGACAACGCGCGTGACGCCACCCAGATTCACGGCGGTTACGGTTTCATCAACGATTTCCTGGTCGCCCGGCATTACCGGGACAGCAAGATCCTCGAAATCGGCGAGGGCACAACCGAAGTCCAGCTGATGCTCATCGCCCGGGAGATCGGGCTGCGGTAGCGGTCAGGGCTGCGGGTAGGGCGCGTAGCGCTTGTTGTACCCGAGCTTGCGGGCGGCGAGCTGTGCTTGGCGCTCTTCGTCGGTGACATAGACCGTGGTGCCCGGCAGGACCGTTCCGAGTTGAGCGATCGCGACCACCTCGGAGTCCACGGTCGGACGGTCCTGCTCGGGATCCGAGACGTTCTGGAACCGCATCGAAATGATGCCCTGGTTCAGCCCGCCGGTGGACACCCAGTTGAACACCCCGGGATCGGTCGGCGAAACCACCAGCGTGTACGTGCCGTCCGGGTTCTCCACGGCCTGGTCGATATTCAGGCTCGTCTGCTGGTTCCAGTAGTCGTCGGTGATCGTCCAGTCGTTGTAGACCGGCACGTTGAAGAACCCGGCACTGGCCGGGTCGATGGTCAGAACCAGTGCCTCATCGTCATCGAGTTGGAAGTAGCCGTTGCTCTGCAGTTGGTTGGCCAGGAATTCGGCGTTGCTGGCCGGTTGGGTCATCTCGTTGGGCTGCCGGAGTCGACCGTTGGGGTCGGTCGTGGCCAGCGCCATGTACTTGGCTTCCTGATTGGCCCCTCGCGCGACCATCAGCAACGCGGTGAACGCGCCCCGCACCAGCGGCGCCTCGGCGATTGCCAACGGCGGAATCAGCGACGCCAGCGAGGCAAGTAGTGGGTTGTCGTTGACCAACGAGCCGAACAGGACGAACCCGCCGAGTTGGGCGAACAAACTGTTGGGG
>CAMCWJ010000113.1 GCA_945882475.1 Bifidobacterium breve | reverse complement strand
ACGAACGGCTCGGACAACGGAAGGCGCTCAATGACGCAGAATTACGATGCCATCGTCGTCGGAGGCGGTCACAACGGGCTGGTGTCAGCCGCCTATCTCGCCCGCTCCGGCGCCAAGACCCTGGTTCTCGAATCGCGCGGATCCCTCGGCGGATCGGCGACCACCGAAGCGCCCTGGGAGGACGCCCCGCACCTGCGGGTGACCCGGCTTTCGTATGTCATGAGCCTGATGCCGCCCACCATCACGCGGGAACTGCAACTGGAGCGGCACGGCTACAAGGTGCACCCGATGGGCCCGTACTACCAAGCCTTCCCCGAAGGCGGATCACTGACCCTCTACGAGGACCCGGCCCGCACGCATGCCGAACTTGCCAAGTGGTCGAAGAAGGACGCCGACGCCTATCCGAAGTGGAACGCGTGGCTCGAAGGGCTCGGCGAGTTCCTCGGGCCGCTGCTGACACAGGTGCCGCCCAAGGTCGGCTCGCGGCGCCCGTCGGATCTGGCCGACCTGGCCAAGCTCGCGTGGAGCAAGCGCGACATCACCGTGCGCAGTACCGCGGACGTCACCCGACTGCTCACGATGAGCGTCGCCGACCTGCTCGACGACTGGTTCGAGTCGCCGCAGATCAAGGGCTCGCTGGCGGTCAACGGCGTGATCGGGACCTGGGCCGGGCCGTACGAACCCGGTACGGCCTACGTCATGGCGCACCACTCGATCGGTGACGTCGGCGACGGCCAGATGGGAAGCTGGGGTTATCCCGAGGGCGGTATGGGTGCGGTGTCTGAGGCGATCGCCCGGTCGGCCCGCAGCTTCGGCGCCGAGATCCGCACCAAGGCTCGCGTATCGAAAATGTTGGTGCGCAACGGCCGCGTTCAGGGTGTCGCACTCGACAACGGCGACGAGATCCACGCACCGCTGGTGATCACCACCTTGCATCCCCGTACCGCATTCCTGGACCAGATCCCGCGCCACGAACTGCCCGACGACTTCATCAACGACATCGAGCACTGGAAGACCCGCAGTGGCGTGGTGAAGATCAACCTGGCCCTGGCCGAGTTGCCCAACTTCACAGCGAACCCGAGTCGCGGTCAGGCCGAGCACCACACCGGTTCGGTCGAGATGGCCCCGACGATGGAGTTCATCGAGGCGGCCTTCCAGGATGCCCGGGGCGGACGACCCGCGCTGGCACCATTCAGCGACAGCGTCATCCCCACCACACTGGACAAGACACTCAATCCCGATGGCACACACATCATGTCGCTGTTCACCCAGTGGGTGCCGGCTGAGTGGGCCAGCGAACCGCACACCGAGGAACTCGAGGCCTACGCCGACCGGCTCATCGACCTCTACGACGAAGTAGCTCCCGGGTTCAAGGGGTCGATCCTGCACCGCGACATCGTCGGCCCGCACGAGATGGAAGTGGAGTACGGCCTGATCGGCGGCAACATCTTCCACGGCGAGTTGTCTCTGGAGCAGCTGTTCCACATGCGGCCCGCGCCGGGATACGCCGACTACCGCACCCCGATCGCCGGCCTGTACAACGGAAGTTCGGCAACCCACGCCGGCGGCGGCGTCTGCGGGATCCCCGGATGGCAGGCCGCCAAGGCCGCGTTGGCCGACAAGAAGCGTGGCAGCCGTAAGGGCTTCGCGGCACTGGTCAGGCGCTCCTGACCCCGAGTCCGCCCGAGAGCAGACTCCGCAGCACCGCGGTGGACGCGATGCTCGGTGCGCGGTCGGTGGCACTGGTCGGCGCCAGCGCCCGGCCCGACAGCTTCGGGGCCCGGATGATCGTCGAGGGCATGCGCAGTTCCGCGCGGATGCATCTGGTGAATCCGCGCTACGACCACATCAACGGGGTCGCCTGCTCGCCATCGCTGGCCGCCCTCGACGAGCAGGTTGATCTCGTGCTGCTGGGTGTCCCCGATGCGGCGTTGCGCGACGAACTCGAGGCCGCGGCCGCCGCCGGTGCGCGCGGGGCGGTCGTGTTCGGCTCGGCGCACACCCCGGGCCTGCGGGAGGAGATCTCCGCGGTGGCGGCGGGGGCCGGGATGGCGCTCTGCGGCGCGGGGTGCATGGGGTTCGTCAACAACGTGACCGGACTGCGGGCCCTGGGCTACCTGGAACCCGATCCCCTTGCCGCCGGTGGGGTTTCACTGATCACCCACTCGGGATCGGCGTTCTCCACCCTGCTTCGCGCGAACCGGGGGTTCGGCTTCCGGTTGGCGGTCTCCTCCGGCCAGGAACTGGTCACCGGTGCCGCCGACTACGTCGACTTCGCGCTCGACGACCCCGGCACCACCCTGATCGCACTGCTACTCGAGACGCCCAGGGCGGTGGGAAGGCTGCGCTCCGCCCTGCACCGTGCCGCCGACCAGGACGTGCCCGTCGTAGTCCTGTCGGTCGGCCACTCCCCGCGCGGCCGGGAGATGGTGGCTGCGCACTCCGGGGCGCTGGCCGGCGAGGACATCGGGTGGCAGGCCTTCTGCGCGCAGACCGGTGCGGTCCGGGTGAGCGACATGGCCGAATTGTGCGACACCATCGAGCTTTTCGAGTCCGGCCGTCGGCGCCGTCCGGGTTCGGTCGGGATCGCCACCGTTCACGACTCCGGTGCCGAACGGGCACTGTGCGCCGATCTCGCGCACGATCTGGGAGTCGAATTCGCCGAACTGGGCGACACCACGCTGGCCACCATCACCGACCTACTCGACGAGGGCCTGATCGCCACCAACCCGTTGGACCTGTGGGGTACCGGTGCCGATACCCAAACTCTGTTCAGCAGAAGCCTGAAGGCGATCGTCGACGATCCCGCTGTTGCGGTCACGGCACTGGCCGTCGATCTGGTCAGCGAATTCGACGGTGACACCGCCTACCCCGATGCCGTCATAGAGGTTGCGGCAAGCACCGATTCGCCGATCTCAGTATTGGCGTCGGTGCCGTCCGCCATCGACAGTGCCACTGCGAAACGCTTGCGCAGCAACGGTATTGCGGTGCTGGACAACGCACGAAGCGGCATTGCCGCGCTGGGCCATCTGGCCGGCTGGCCAAAGCCGGCCGCCGCGGCTGTGGCGGCCGTTGACGTCGATCGCCAACGCCGATGGTCATCGCAGCTGGCCGCCGCCGACTGGAGCGCCCACGACGGGTTCGCTCTCCTGGCCGACTACGGCATCGCGGTTGCCGCGAGCGAAGTGGCTGACGACGCCGGGGAGGTGTTGGCGGCGGCGGATCAGGTCGGCTACCCGGTGGCGTTGAAAACCTCCGGCGCCGATCACAAGAGCGATGTGGGCGGTGTGGTCCTAGGTGTCGCCGATGCGACGGCGCTGCGCGAGGCCTACCGGGAGATGGCGGATCGGCTGGGGCCGGCGGTGAGCGTGCACGCCATGGCCCCAGCCGGCGTCGAGGTCTCCGTCGGAGTGCTACGAGACCCAAACTTCGGCCCGCTCATCGTGGTCGCCGCCGGCGGAACACTGGTCGAGTTGCTCGCCGACCGCGCCGTCGCCTGCCCTCCGGTCACGGCGGCCGGTGCACTGGCGATGCTGCGGTCGCTGCGCATTGCTCCGCTGCTGGCCGGGTGGCGCGGCGCGCCACCGGTCGACCTCGACGCACTTGCCGATGCGGTGCACGGATTCGCTCAACTGGCAACAGAACTCGGCGAGGTGATCGACGCCGTCGAGGCCAATCCGGTGATCGCCTCACCGGCCGGTGCGATCGCGGTAGACGCTCTGGTGATCCCGAGGGATCAGAACATCGAATAGATCTTGCGGACGGTCTCGTGGATCTCCCAGGTGCCCGACCAGCCGAGCGGGAAGACCGCGATATCGCCCACGCCGATCTCCTTGGACTCGCCGCCGTCCGGCGTCACCGTCATCCGGCCTGCCACCAGGTAGATGACCTCGTTGACGTCCAGTACCCAGTGCGACGGACCGGGCTCGCACTGCCAGATTCCGGCCGACGCCGTGCCCTGGGCCCAGAGTTCGACGCCGTAGGTCGCCATCGGATGACCGGTGGCCTCATCCAGTGGTCCCCAGTCCTCCAGTTCGGCGTTCACGGCATCGGCGAGCACGGGAGTGGTGACAGCTTCGCTCATGTGTTGATCCTTGCTTTCTCTTGTTGGGCAACGCTTTCCGGAAACGGCAGGGAGATCGGATCGGGCGCCAGGCGACTGTTGCCGTGCGCGTCGAACCGGTCCAGGCCGAGGTCGGTGACATCCAGCCAGGAACACTTTTCGGTGATGACGAGATCCGCAGCCACCTCGGCAACTGCGGGCCCCCACATCATGCCGTGTCCGGCGGCACTGGCCACCACCGTGCCCGACACCGGGCCGTCCTCGGTGAGCAGGGGGCCAAGTATCGGGGTGTGATCACTGGTGTAGTCGATGGTGGCCGCCCAGGTACGTCGCAGACCCAGACCCGCCACCGCAGGGAAGATCTCCTCGATGCGTTCGCGGGCCTGCGCGTAATAGACCGGGTCGAAGCCCACAGCCTCACCGGGTTGCTCGTCGGGATTACTCATGCCCCACAGCAATCCCCCGGCCGCGCCGGGACGCCAATAGATCCCGGAGGTGACATCGAACACCATCGGCAGTGCGTAGACGTCCACCGATGGCACCGGTTCGGTGACCACCACCTGGTGCCGGGCGCCGCCGGCCGGGATTCGGCCGCCGGCCAGCGCACCCACCTCACCGAGGGTCGGACCGCCGGTCAGCACCACCCGATCGGTGTCTATGGGTCCCGACGAGGTGTCCACGCCGACCACCCGCCCACCGGCGGTGCGCAGGCCGGTGAACGCGCACCGCTCCCGGATCTCGACGCGGTGGGCGGTCAGTGCGGCGGTGTAGGCCAGCACGTTGCGCGACGCCTCGATGTAGCCGTCACCGCGTGCATAGGAGGCGCCCATCGTGACTCCGGCCGCCAAACCGGTTTCGCGGCTGTCGATCTGGGCACTCGATAGCCACTCGACGTCCAGGCCGAGGTGCTGCTGCAACGCGATCCGCTGGTGAGCCTGAGCTACCTCATCCTCGGTGAAGCACGGCATCAGGTATCCCTGGGCG
This sequence comes from Bifidobacterium breve, assembly GCA_945882475.1. Taxonomy (GTDB): domain Bacteria; phylum Actinomycetota; class Actinomycetes; order Mycobacteriales; family Mycobacteriaceae; genus Mycobacterium. The sequence goes on along the minus strand of CAMCWJ010000113.1, from coordinate 3,292 downwards.
ATGAAGCCGCAGTCCAGTGGGAAGCGGTCGCCGGTGGACCGATAGAAATCCTGGGTTCGCATGCCGAGTCGAATGGCGGTCTCGGTGCCGCCCTGGGCGCGCACCATGCCGGCAGCCCGACTGCTGGCGCCCGCACCAAGGGTTTTCGCCTCCAGCAGCACCACGCGCCCGACACCACGCTCGGCAAGTTGCACCGCCGTCCATGCGCCGACCGTGCCGCCGCCGACCACCACCACATCGGCGCTCCCGGAACTGGTCATACCAGCAGACCGTGGCATAGACTGAACGCTCAGTCAAGAGAAGCGGAGAGCGCGGCGCATGTTCGGGTTGACCGCGGATGACCTTCGGATTCGCGACACCGCGCGCGATTTCGTCGAGACCCTGATGCCCTACGAGGTCGAGGCCGAACTCGCCGGTGGCCAGCTTCCCAGGGAACTCACCGCAGAACATCACGCCCGCGCGATCGAACTGGGTCTGTACGCCACCAACATGCCGAAGTCGGTGGGCGGCCCGGGATACACCGCGCTGCAACAGGTCCTGGTTCAGGAACAGGTCGGCCGGGTCACCAACGCACTCGCGTGGGTTGCGCACACCCCGCCGCAGTGGTGGGCCCCGGTGGCCACCGACTACCAACTGCAGCGCTGGCTGCTTCCCGCGGTTCGGGGTGAGAAGCACGAGGCCTACGCGATCACCGAGGAGTTCGCCGGCTCGGACGTCTCCGCACTCGAGACCACCGCTCGCCGCGACGGCGACGACTACATCATCAACGGGGTGAAGTGGCACGTCACGTCGTACAACCTTGCCGACTACGTCTTCGTGCAGGCACGACTGGTCGGCGGGGAGCATGAGGGCGATCACGTCCTGCTCGTGGTGGATCTGCCCTCCCCCGGCGTCGATGTGGTGCGCAGTCCGCAGTACACCCACCACATTGCCGACGAGCATCCGATCGTGTCGTTCACCGATGTGCGGTTGCCCGCAACGCATCTGGTCGGGGCCGAGGGCGAGGGAATGACGTTCACCCAGGACTGGTTCCGGTTCGAACGCATCATGGTCTCGTCCCGCTGCGTAGGCGCCGCGCAGCGCCTGGTCGACGAGACCACCGCGTTCGCCAAGGACCGCATCGTCGACGGCAAACCACTCGGTGAGCATCAGCTGGTGGCCGGCATGCTGGCCGACTGTGCCACCGAGTTGTTCGCCGCCCGCGGCCTGCTCTACGAGGTGGCTCGGGGCATCGACGCCGGCCTGGATCGCAAGGTGCTGCACGGCCAGGCATCGATGGCCAAGCTGTACTGCTCGGAGATGGCAGGGCGGGTCGCCGACCGCGCAGTGCAGATCTTCGGCGGCCGCGGCTACATGCGCGAGAACGTGGCCGAGCGGATGTACCGGGAGCTGCGGGTCGAGCGAATCTGGGAGGGCGCCAGCGAGATTCAGCGCATCATCATCGGTAGGCAACTGATGCTGCGCGGTCCGCAGGCAATACTCGAGCCGCGCTGACCGGGCACGAACGCCCGAGTCGACTGGATAAGCGGAACAGCTAACGCGGTCCGCCCAACAGTGGGTGTGCGCGGCCGTTCAGCGGTGGCAGGTCGAAGAAACCCTTAATGCCGGGCTCGGCCGCGCAGGTGGCCTCGATGGCGTTGACGCAATGCGCGGCGGTGGCGACGATGCCGGGGTTACTCACCAACCCCTCCTCGACCGTTTCCGGCTGCCAGCCCTTGACGGTCACGAAGGTATTCGGGTGGCCCCGCACCTCGATCTCGTAGCGTTCGCCGACCGGGCCGAAGGACCACGGCTGGTCGAGATGCTCCTCGCCCATCAGCCAGTTGACGGCGACCCGGACCACCACGGTGTTGGTCACGACAGCGTCCCAGCAGAAACGCCGGGCGGCCACCTCCCCGGGCGCGATCACACCGATCGGCGAGTCGATCGGCGCCGTGGCCACCGCGACCTGCTGGCTGGTGACGATGCGCGGATCGGCGGCGAAGCCGAGCCGGTCCACCATCAGCCGGACCGACTGGAAGAAACCTCCGTTGAGCAGCTTCTGCATCGGGCCGCGCAGCGCGGTCTCCGGTGTGCCGCCGAAACCCATCACGTGACGCAGCACTTCCGGTGCACCGTAGGTGCGCAGATCCGAGAACTCCTCGGCCCGAACATGGGTGATCCCGGTCGACATCACCGACAGCAGCAGCGGGAAGAGTTCGGTGGCCGCGCCGGGGCCGATCCCGGCGCCGTGCAGAGTGGCGCCACCCGCCAGCGCCGCGGCCTCAAGTGGTGCGGCTTCGGTCTCGCCCGGGTAGAACCAACCCAGCGGGCTCACGACGTTCTTGCCCGACCGCAACAACGCCGCCACCTCGTCGGCGTTGGGCAGCAGCGGCGCGTAGATCACCGCGTCGGCGTCAAGTGCCAGGACCTCCTCGACGCTGTCGGTGGCGATCACTCCCAGCGGCTCGGTGCCGATGATCTCGCCGACATCCTTGCCGGACTTGGCCTTCGAATGCACCCAGCAGCCGGTCAGCTCCAGACCGGGGTGTTCCAGCACCGCCCTGATCGCCGCCGTTCCGACTGAGCCGGTGGCCCACTGCACGACCCGCAGAGCCACTGCTTCACCTCCGCCAAAGAACTAGAACACGTTCTAATCCTCACTACACTAACGTGATTGCCAACGGAAGGACCACCATGGGAAACAAGGTATTCGTCGTCGGGGTCGGGATGACGAAGTTCGAGAAGCCGGGCAGCCGCGAGGGCTGGGACTATCCGGACATGGCCCGCGAGTCGGGCACCAAGGCGCTCACCGACGCCGGCATCGAGTACACCGATGTCGAGCAGGGCTTCGTCGGCTATGTCGCCGGTGATTCGACCTGCGGGCAGCGAGCCCTCTACGAACTCGGCATGACGGGCATCCCGATTGTCAACGTCAACAACAACTGTTCAACGGGCTCGACCGCGCTTTTCCTTGCAGCCCAAGCGATCCGAGGTGGACTGGCCGACTGTGCGCTGGCGCTGGGCTTCGAGAAGATGCAGCCGGGATCGCTCGGCGGGGGCGCGCAGGATCGCGAATCACCACTGGGCAACCACATCAAGGCGCTCGTGAAATTGGACGAACTCACTTTTCCGGTCGCCCCGTGGATGTTCGGCGCCGCCGGCCGGGAGTACATGCGGACCTACGGCGCCACCGCCGAACACTTCGCCAAGATCGGCTACACGAACCACAAGCATTCGGTCAACAACCCCTATGCGCAGTTCCAGCAGGAGTACAGCCTCGACGACATCATGGCGGCGAAGATGATCTCCG
>CAMCWJ010000112.1 GCA_945882475.1 Bifidobacterium breve | reverse complement strand
GGCGGCGGGGCGACCGCATGTTTCACGTGAAACATCCCCCCGCCGTCGAACTACATCGATGTAACTTCAGGCCGGTGCCGTTGGCCCCGGGGTGCCGGACTCTTTGAGTATCACAACCCGGCGCGCCGGTTCGGCGCCTTCGCTCTCGCTGTACACACCGTCGACGTCGGCCACCGCGTCGTGGACGATCTTGCGCTCGAACGGCGTCATTGGCGCCAACTCCTCGCGCTCCCCGGTCTCGAGGACCCGGCGGGCGACCTTGTCCCCCAGGGCGGACAGTTCGTCGCGGCGCCGGCGACGCCAGTTCGCGACGTCGAGCATGAGTCGGCTTCGCTCGCCGGTCTTGGCCTGGACAGCGAGCCGGGTCAGTTCCTGGAGCGCGTCGAGGACCTCGCCGCGGCGGCCGACCAACTTCGTCAGGTCCTCGCCGCCGTCGATGCTGACGATCGCCCGGTCGCCCTCGACGTCGAGGTCGATATCACCGTCGAAGTCCAGCAGGTCGAGCAGTTCCTCGAGATAGTCGCCAGCGACCTCGCCTTCGACGACGAGGCGGTCTTCAAGGTCGCCGGTCTTGGGCGCAGCCGCTTCCGCGTCAGCCGGAGACGCTGCGTCGGCAGGCGTCTCGGCAGTGCGGGCTTCGGTCTCGGTCATTCGTCTCTCTCCTTCGTCGCCCGGATCAGATCCGGTTAGCGTTTACGTTTCTTGGGCCGCGAGGCCGGGCGGGCGCCGGGCCGCGGACTGCGGGGCTGCCCGTCTTGTGCCGCGGCCGGTGCGCTGCCGTTGGAAGCTGCGCTCTCCCCCAGTAACTCCGTGATCTCACCATCGGCATCAGCTGCGGTCTCGGATCCGTTGGCCGACGACCCGTTGCTCGCGTTCTTGCGCGCCTTGGTGGGCTTGGCCCCGGGCGCCGGCGCATTAGCCGACCGCCGCTCGATCGCCTCCTGCTTCGCGGCCTCTTCTTCTTTCTCGATCTTGCCGAACACGAGGTGCTGCTGGCCGAACGTCCAGATGTTGTTAGACACCCAATAGATGATGATGGCGATCGGCAAGAACGGACCGCCGACGACGACGCCGAGCGGGAACACATACAGCGCAAGCTTGTTCATCAACGCCGTCTGCGGATTGGCGGCCGCCTCGGGGCTCTGCCGCTGGATCGACGCCCGGCTGTTGAAGTAGGTCGCGATTCCGGCCAGGATCATCAGCGGCACCGACACCGCAGCCACCGCGGGCCGGCTGAACACCGTGTAGGCCTCCAACCCATGCTGCTGGGTGATCGCGGCGCCGATCGGCGCGCCAAGCAGGTTGGCATCGAGGAAGTGGCCGACGTCGGTGGCGCTGAAGAAGTAGTTGCCCAATCGCCGGTTCTCCTCAACCGACAGGCCGAGGCGGCCGAAGCCGGTCTGGGTCCGGTTAAAGGACATCAACACGTGGTACAGGCCGAGGAACACCGGAACCTGAGCCAGCATCGGCAGGCAGCCCAGGATCGGGTTGAACCCGTGCTCGCGCTGCAGCTTCTGCATTTCGACCGCCATCTTCTGGCGGTCCTTGCCGTACTTCTTCTGCAGCGCCTTGATCTGCGGTTGCAACTCCTGCATCTGCCGCGTCGTACGGATCTGGCGGACAAAGGGCTTGTAGAGCAACGCACGCAACGTGAACACCAGGAACATCACCGTCAGCGCCCAGGCGAAGAAGTTGTTCGGGCCGAGGAGCCAGGCGAACAACTTGAACCAGAGCCACATGATGCCCGACACCGGGTAGTAGATGTAGTCGAGGCTGAACCAGTTAAACACCCGTACTCCTCAGCTCCGATGCCAACGCGTGCCGGGGGCGGTCAGGAATCGGGTCCCAACCGCCGCTATGCCAGGGGGCGCACTTGCCCAGTCTGACCACCGCCAGTGCACCGCCGCGGATCACCCCGTACTCGGTCACCGCTTCCACCGCGTACTGGCTGCAGGTGGGCGTGAACCGGCAGGACGGCGGCCGCAACGGCGAGATCCCGTGCCGATAGAACTCGATGACACCGACCAGCCACCGCGCCGGCAGGCGCCCCACCTTCACCGTCGCACCTCGCGGGGCCGGCGAGTTCGCCGCAGACCGACCTGTAACTGCTCTTCCAGCCGGGCTGAGGACGCACCCCGGCTGCTCGGTAGTGCCCGCACCACGACGCGGTCCGAGGGGCCAAGTTCAGTGAGGATCGCGCGTGCCGCGTGCCGCAGCCGACGAGAAACCCGGTGTCGATCCACGGAGTTGCCTACCGCTTTACTGACCACAAATCCGACCTGTGGCCCATCCAGTTGGTCAGGTTCCCGGCGTGCGTGCACCACAAGATCCGGTTGCGCAGCGCGCGCACCGTGTTTGACGGTGACGCCGAACTCCGCAGACCGTCTCATGCGGTACCTGGCCGGAAGCACGCCACTGACCCGTGGGTCAGGCAGTCAGGGATCGGCGGCCCTTGCGGCGGCGACCAGTAACAATCGCTCGGCCCGCACGCGTCCGCATCCGCAGCCGGAAACCATGAACCCTGGCCCGACGCCGGTTGTTCGGCTGGAAGGTTCGCTTACCCTTAGCCACGGCTTTAGTCTCCTCTGTCAGGCTCTCGCGAGACGGTAGTGCGCCTTTCGGCACTTTCCCGACAGCGGTCTGCCGTTGGTAATTCCGCTAGTAACCGGCGCGGTCCCGGAGAGCCGGTCGCTGCCGTATCGCCGACATGCGGGCGACTGTTCGAGGGTACTGACCTCGCTTCCGCAGGTCAAACCACGGCCCCGCGGCACCCTCCGGCAAGCTGTTGGCGCACCGCCGATTCACCCTGTTCACCCGTTGGCATCCGGATGCAGACCTGCTAATTTCTCCGCTGAGCGGTGGCTCCGGCACGTCTATGGCGCATTCCCCGCGCACCAGTCGTTTACCAACCGTATGCTGCGAGGCAAGGACACCCGGGAACCTGTGCACAGCTGTGGATAACTATGTGGACAGCTCTGGGGTGACTTCATTTTCTCGTCACACGCGCACTAGCCAGGGGGTCCGTCGTTGAGTGATGACCCCACCCCCGATTTTGCCTCCGTATGGGGGTCGGTCGTTGCCGAACTCAATGGCGACACAACGGTTCCCGCTGGCTCAGACGCCGCCGACAATCCACTGACGGCGCAGCAGCGGGCGTGGCTCAAATTGGTTCAACCGCTGACGATTGCGGAAGGTTTCGCACTTCTCTCGGTTCCGAGTCCCTTTGTGCAGAACGAAATCGAACGGCACCTGCGCGCGCCGATCGTGGATGCCCTGAGCCGCCATCTCGGGCAACGCGTTGAACTGGGAGTGCGAATCGAGGCTCTCACCGAAACTGAGACGGCCGCTGCCGGAACCGCCGATACCGATCCCGACCTCGACGAAGTCGATGAAGACAGGGAAGCGCTGGCCAGCGCCCACGAGACATGGCCGAACTACTTCATCGACCACCCCCGCGATGGCGCAGGCGACGAAGCCCTTGGGACCAGCCTCAACCGCCGCTACACCTTTGACACCTTCATCATCGGGGCCTCTAACAGGTTTGCCCACGCCGCCGCACTCGCCATCGCCGAGGCACCCGCCCGGGCCTATAACCCCTTATTCATCTGGGGCGAATCGGGTCTGGGCAAGACACACCTGCTGCACGCCGCCGGCAACTACGCCCAGCGGCTGTTCCCCGGAATGCGGGTCAAGTACGTCTCCACCGAAGAATTCACCAATGACTTCATCAACTCACTACGTGACGATCGCAAGGTTGCATTCAAGCGCAGCTATCGCGACATCGATGTTCTGCTGGTCGACGACATCCAGTTCATTGAAGGCAAGGAAGGCATCCAGGAGGAGTTCTTCCATACCTTCAACACCCTGCACAACGCCAACAAACAGATCGTGATCTCCTCGGATCGGCCACCCAAGCAGCTGGCGACTCTCGAAGACCGTTTGAGAACCCGGTTCGAGTGGGGTCTGATCACCGACGTTCAGCCCCCGGAGTTGGAGACCCGGATCGCCATTCTGCGAAAGAAAGCGCAGATGGACCGGCTCGCTGTTCCCGATGACGTGCTGGAGTTGATCGCCAGCAGCATTGAACGCAATATCCGTGAACTCGAGGGTGCGCTCATTCGCGTCACGGCCTTCGCCTCTCTGAATAAGACCCCGATCGACACCGCACTAGCCGAAGTCGTCCTACGCGATCTCATCGCCGATGCCGGCACGACCCAGATCAGCGCGGCGATGATCATGGCGGCCACCGCGGACTACTTCGATACCAGCGTCGAGGAATTGCGCGGCCCCGGCAAGACCCGCGCACTCGCGCAGTCCCGCCAGATCGCGATGTACCTGTGCCGCGAACTCACTGACCTTTCGCTGCCGAAGATTGGTCAGGCCTTCGGCCGCGACCACACCACGGTGATGTACGCGAACAGGAAGATTCTCAACGAGATGGCCTACCGCCGCGAAATCTTCGACCACGTCAAGGAACTCACCACGAGGATCCGGCAGCGGTCCAAGCGGTGAGATTCGAGCGCGGCGAGTGCCCTTCTTACCTAGGGCGTCGAAAAAACTTCAGCAGCATCAGCACCACCAATCACAGCTCGCCGGTGTGCAGTAACTGTGCACAACACCGCGTTCAATCGCCGGCTGAGTATGGACTGGCGTTGACAACCACACGATGTGCACACCACAGCGCGGCCGAGACCGCCGCTGTCCACAAGTCATGCAGAGCCCCGGCGCCTAGCCCCATCAGGGACCTCACGGACTTATCCCCAGTATGCACAGCACCTATTACTACTGCTGTTATCTATCCTTTGATTTCCCTACAAAAGAAGGTGCTGGGGAAAGACTGCTACACACGCACCCTCGGCGGCGGCTCACACCGCTCCACCGGGGTTTGCAAACAGTTTTCAAGATGGCCTCCGACGCTTTACCGTTGGTCATCCGGGGGCCGTATGAATCGGCGTCCGAACGCTGGCGATGAAGGGAAATGACGTGGCGACCACAACGGTTGGCTCCGACTTGAAGTTCCGCCTGGTGCGGGAAGACTTCGCCGATGCGGTGGCCTGGGTCGCGCGCAGTGTGCCTGCCAGGCCGACGGTTCCGGTGCTGGCTGGTGTGCTGATCACCGGGTCGGAGGCCGGTCTGTCCATCGCCAGTTTCGACTATGACGTCTCCGCAGAGGTCACTGTTCCCGCTGAAATCTCTTCTCCGGGAACGGTTTTGGTGTCTGGCCGGTTGCTCTCAGATATCACCCGGGCATTGCCGGCGAAGCCGGTCGAGGTCAGCGTGGAAGGCACCCGGGTCTTGTTGAACTGCGGGAATGCGAAATTTTCGCTGCCGGCGATGCCGGTAGAGGACTACCCAGCGCTGCCCACCTTGCCCGCGGAGACCGGTGTGGTCCCCGCGGAACTGTTCGCCGAAGCAGTCGCTCAGGTGGCAGTGGCTGCGGGTAAGGACGACACCCTGCCGATGCTGACCGGTATCCGGCTGGAGATTTCCGGTGGAAAGGTGGTGCTGGCCGCCACGGACCGATTCCGCCTTGCTGTTCGGGAGATGGCCTGGACCACCGCGTTCGGGGATCTGGACGCCGCCGTACTGGTTCCGGCCAAGACGTTCGCCGATGCAGCTAAGGCGGTAAGTTCCGGGTCCGACGTACACCTGTCCCTGGGCCGAGGCGCAGACGTGGGCGACGAACGGCTCCTGGGCATCAGCTGCGCCGGAAAGCGCAGTACCACCCGACTGTTGGACACTGAATTCCCGAAATTCCGCCAGCTCCTCCCCGCGGAGCACACTGCACTGGCCACAATCGATGTCGCCGAGCTGGCTGATGCGATTAAGCGCGTCGCGTTGGTTGCCGATCGCGCCGCGCAGGTGCGAATGGAGTTCACCGACGGATTGCTGCACTTGTCGGCTGGTGCTGACGGCGTTGGCCTGGCTGAAGAGGATCTTCCGGTCGAGTTTGTCGGTGAGCCGTTGACCATCGCGTTCAACCCGGGCTACCTGACCGACGGGTTGGCCTCCCTGCATACCGATCGAGTGACGTTTGGCTTCACCACAGCGTCTAAGCCCGCGGTGTTGCGTCCGGCCGGCGACCAGTCCGTGCAGGTATCGGCCACCGGGCCTTTCCCTGCTGTTCAGACCGATTACGTATATCTGCTGATGCCGGTCCGGCTTCCGGGCTGATTCGACGACGACGAAAGAGGCTTTCGCATGCAACTCGGTTTGGTTGGCCTGGGAAAAATGGGCTTCAACATGCGCCAACGTCTACGTGAGGGCGGCCATGAGGTAATCGGTTTCGATCCCCGCCCCGATGTATCCGACGTCGCGAGCCTCCAGGCCCTGGCCGAGGCGCTCACCGCACCGCGAGTGGTCTGGGTGATGGTCCCCTCCGGTCCCATTACTGACGAGACAATTGTCGCCCTGAGTGATGTGTTGAGTCCTGGCGACGTCGTTGTCGATGGTGGAAATTCCCGCTATACCGAGGATGCTCCGCACGCCGAACTGCTTGGCGGCACAGGGATCTCGGTTGTTGACGCCGGCGTATCCGGTGGTATCTGGGGCCTGACGGAAGGTTACGGGCTGATGGTCGGTGGCAGTGACGCCGACATCGCCCGGCTGATGCCGATCTTCGACACGCTGCGGCCCCCCGGTGATCCAGCTGACGGCTTTGTCCATGCCGGGCCGGTCGGCGCCGGGCACTACGCCAAGATGGTGCACAACGGCATCGAGTACGGATTGATGATGGCCTATGCGGAGGGCTACGAACTGCTGGCCGCCGAACCACTGATCACCGATACCCAGGCCGTCATCCAGGCCTGGAGCAACGGAACCGTCGTGCGCTCGTGGCTTCAGCAGCTGCTGGCGAAAGCACTCAAGGAGGACCCGAGCTTCTCGGCGATCTCGGATTACACCGAGGACTCCGGCGAGGGTCGCTGGACGGTCGAGGAAGCAATCAACCACCGGGTCCCGACCCCGGTGATTGCCGCCTCGCTGTTCGCTCGGTTCGCCTCGCGCCAAGAGCAGTCCCCCACGATGAAAGCGGTCTCAGCACTGCGTAACCAGTTCGGTGGTCACGCCGTCAAGCGGGTCCGGCTCTCCGGGTAGCGCATATGCATGTCCGCCAGCTGGCGCTGCGCAACTTCCGGTCGTGGTCGCATGTGGAACTGGAACTGGCGCCCGGGCGGACGGTGTTTGTCGGACCGAACGGCTTCGGCAAGACCAATCTTGTTGAGGCGCTGTGGTACTGCGCCACCCTTGGATCTCATCGGGTCGGCACGGATGCGCCCATGGTCCGCGCTGGGGAGCAGTCAGCCTTGGTGTCAACCATCGTTGTCAACGAAGGCCGCGAACTGGCGGTGGATATAGAAATCACCCCGGGCCGGGCCAATAGGGCGCGGCTTAATCGGTCCCCGGTCCGCAGCGCCCGCGAGATCCTCGGCGCTGTCCGCGCGGTGCTATTCGCCCCCGAGGACCTGGCATTGGTCCGGGGAGATCCCGGCGAACGGCGACGCTATCTTGACGAGCTGGCCACATTGCGCCGGCCCAGTATTGCTGCGGTGCGTGCCGACTACGACAAGGTCCTCAAACAGCGCACTGCCCTGCTCAAGTCAGCAGCGGCGGCACGATTCCGCGGCGACCGCTCGGCGCTGGAGACACTCGATGTGTGGGACGGCCACCTGGCCGCGCACGGAGCGCAACTGATGGCGGCCCGACTGGAGTTGGTGAACCAGCTCGCGCCCGAAGTCGAAAAGGCTTACCAACTGCTGGCGCCGACCTCGAGGGCCGCCGGGATCAGTTACCGAGCCAGCGTCGACATCGCCGAACCTGATGCCGCCGGCGACGTGGAATACCTGGAAGCCGCGCTGCTGACGGCTCTCGCCGGTAGGCGGTCCGCAGAGCTTGAGCGCGGCGTTTGCCTGGTCGGGCCACATCGCGACGACCTTGAGCTGCGCCTGGGCGACCAACCGGCTAAGGGATTCGCCAGCCACGGCGAGTCGTGGTCGCTGGCGCTCGCGCTGCGGCTGGCCGCCTACGAGCTGCTGTCCGCTGAGGGCGGCGAGCCCGTTTTGATCCTCGACGATGTTTTCGCCGAGCTGGATGACTCCCGCCGGCGAGCGCTCGCCGGGGTGGCGATGACTGCCGAGCAGGTGCTGGTCACCGCCGCGGTAGCCGACGACATTCCTCTGGACTGGGATGCGACCCGGGTCGCAGTGACGCTCCGCGATGACGACACCGGCCGGTATTCGGCGGTGGTCGAATGACCCGAAAGCGGGTGGTCGAATGACCGAATCCGATGCGGGGCCGCCGGAGCACCTCGATTCCGTACCGGGCATGGACCTGGTCCGGCGCGCCCTGGAAGAAGCCCGTTCAGCGGCGCGTGAGCAGGGTA
>CAMCWJ010000111.1 GCA_945882475.1 Bifidobacterium breve | reverse complement strand
ATGGTGGGGAATCGGTTGGGTATCAAAGCATCTGGCGGGGTTCGCAATCATCGGGATGCAGAGAAGGTGCTGCGCGCCGGTGCCGACCGGATCGGCGCCTCGTCCTCGGTGGCTATCGTCACTGGTCCATGACTCTCCTCGACGCCGCGCGTGCCTGGCTGGCCGAGGACCCTGACCCGGCCACTGCCGCGGAACTCGAGGCACTGATCGCGAAAACCGAAGCGGGGGATACCGTCGCCGCCGACGAACTCGCTGACGCGTTCGACGGCACCCTGCAGTTCGGCACCGCCGGACTACGCGGACGCCTGGGCGCGGGTAGCAACCGGATGAACCGGATCGTGGTGGCGCGCGCCGCCGCCGGACTGGCGGCCTACCTCTGCGCGCATGGTGGCACCTCTGTGGTGATTGGCTACGACGCTCGCCGCAACTCCGACGTCTTCGCCCGCGACACCGCCGCCGTGATGTCCGGTGCCGGCATCACCGCGATGGTTCTGCCATCCGCCCTGCCCACCCCGGTGCTGGCGTTTGCGATCCGCGAACTCGGCTGCGCTGCCGGTGTCATGGTGACCGCATCGCACAACCCATCCGAGGACAACGGCTACAAGGTCTATCTGGGCGACGGTAGTCAGATCGTCCCGCCGGCCGATGCCGAGATCGCTGCGTATATCGCCGCCGTGGGTCCGCTGGCATCGATATCGCAGTCCGCTGAATTCCAGACCCTCGACGGCTCGGTACTGGATTCCTATGTGGCCCGGGCGGTTTCGCTACTCGGCGACGGGCCGCGCGAGGTGTCGGCGGTCTACACCGCCCTGCATGGCGTCGGCGGTGAGGTGTTCATGCGCGCGGTCACCTCTGCCGGGTTTCCCGCACCGACCACAGTCGCCAACCAGTTCGCCCCGGACGGCCGGTTCCCGACGGTGAACTTCCCCAACCCCGAAGAACCCGGCGCCATGGACCTCGCACTGGCCGACGCCCGCGCCCATCGCGCCGATGTGATCATCGCCAATGACCCCGACGCCGACCGGTGCGCGGTCGGCATCCGAACCGCCGATGACTACCGGATGCTCACCGGTGATGAGGTGGGTGCCCTGCTGGGCTGGTGGATCGCCGAACGTGGACGCCGCGACGGCAAGCCTGCCCAGGGTGTCTACGCCCAGTCCATCGTCTCGGGAACCCTGTTGGAACGCATTGCTGCCGACGCCGGACTCGGCTACGCCACCACCCTGACCGGGTTCAAGTGGATCTCCAAGGTGCCGGATCTCCGGTTCGGCTACGAGGAGGCGTTGGGCTACTGCTGCGACCCCGAGGCCGTCAAAGACAAAGACGGCATCACCGCCGCGTTGCTGATGCTGGAGATGGTCGCCGCACTCAAGGCCGAGGGCAGGGGAGTCCAGGATGTGCTCGACGATCTGGCCCGAAAGTTCGGTCTGTATGCGACAAGTCAACTGTCGGTCCGTGTTTCCGACATCGCCATGATCGCCAACGCGATGGCACGGCTTCGTGCCGATCCGCCGACATCCCTGGGTGGCCGAGAGGTGATAGCGACCGACGATCTGGCGCAGGGTGTCGACGGACTGCCGCCTACCGACGGTCTGCGCTTCACCCTGCCCGACGCCCGGGTGATCATCCGTCCCAGCGGCACTGAACCGAAACTCAAGTGCTACCTGCAGGTGGTGGTTCCGGCCACCGGCGAGCTCGACCAGGCTCGCGCAAGAGCACAGTCCGAACTTGACGCGGTGCGTGCCGGTTTGGGGGAGGCCTTGGAGCGGCTGTCTCGAGTGGAACTGTCGCAGCGCCTCAAGCGGGCTCAAGCCGACCCGGGACTCCGGGGCGACCTCGCTGTGCTGGCCGGCGACACCACCGACGACCTCGGCCCGATTCAATGATTGCGGCCGGAGTGCTGGAAACCTCGGTGTTCATCGCGAACGAGACGGGCCGCACCCTGGATGAGTCGGCTATTCCCGAGGTAGTCGCGACGATCGTCATCACGTTGGCCGAACTTAAAGCGGGGATTCTCGCTGCCGGCTCCGCTGAGATGCGTGCCCGACGGTTAGCCACGCTCGACGCTGTTGCGGACATCGCAGCGCTACCGGCCGATGAGGACGCCGCTCGGGTGTGGGCGCGGTTGCGTGTCCATCTCGCCGAAACCGGCCGCCGGATGGGGATCAACGATCTGTGGATCGCGGCGATCGCCGTCTCGCGTGGACTGCCGGTCATCACCCAGGACGACGACTTCGCGGCCCTCGACGGGGTACCCGGATTCACCGCGATTCAGGTCTGACCGACATTCGGGTCGTTGCTGGCGCTTCGGCGGTCCAGCGACGATAATTCGCTGATGAACAAGAAATTCGCCGCCGCCCTGGGTGGCGCAGTGTCGATGATTGCAACGCAATTCCTGATCGCCCCGTCGGCCCAGGCCGAGGTCTGCGGCGACGTGGGCTTCTACGTTCGGGTCGGTGGATGCACCGATCTCGCCGGCGACGCCGTGGATGCCGCCGTCATTGGAGCGGCTGTGGATCGTCCAGTCGGCTGGGGTCCGTTGCCACCGGGCGCGCTCCCGTACCCCGCCTTCCACGGAGAGGCGCCGTGCTTCCTGCCCAACGGGCAGCCGTACTACACCCCCGGCACCGAGCCCTGCTTCCCGGTTTAAGCGGGTCGCCTGCGTCGCCGTAACCGCTCTAGCCCTGCGACCCTGTGGCCGACATCGCATCCGCCTCCGAATCGTAGTGCCGCAGGGCGTCTCCGAGTCCGGCGCGCCTCGTGATGCCCAGTTTGCGAAATGCCTTGGCAAGATGGGAATCAACGGTGCGCGGCGAGAGGTTGACGCTCGCGGCGATCTCTTTAGACGTGAGTCCGGCCGCAGCGAGTTGGGCGACTCGGTACTCCTGGGCACTGAGTGGGACTGCTTCGCCCGAGGCTTGTTTGACCGAGGCCCCGCTCGCACGCAGTTCGGCACGTGCCCGTTCGGCCCACGGACGCGCGCCCAGGTGATCGAAGCCCTCGGCAGCTGACTCGAGCACTGCTCGCGCTTCGGTGTAGCGCCTCATGCGTCGCAGCCACATACCCTGTGCCAGAACAATTCTCGCGTGCTCGAACGGGAAATCGACAATGCCAGGATGGCCCAGCGCAGCCTGGTAGAGAACCTCGGCCTCAGTATCGGGTGCGGTCATCGCCGTGATTGCCAGGGTCAGAGCCTCGACACGCGGGGAGACCTCGGCCAGGTTCAGTCGCTTCGCCTCGGCGACGTGCGCGCGGGCATCCTCAAGGCGTCCGGTGTGTGTCAATGCCTCGACCATGTCGAGCATGTGATCGCCCACCTGAATGTTCTTGCGCGGGAACTCTCCCGGCGGGCTGATCCTGTTCACCGCCTGATAAGCCGCTTCATAGTCGCCCTCGGCGAATGCAACCCGCACCGCGATTCGCTGCGCGGTGCGCAGGAGCATCTTCATGCCTCGCGGCTTCGACCATGCCGTCACCTCAGTGGCGTAACGCCGCGCGGTCTTCAAGTCTCCCCGGCAGGCGGCGAGTACCCCAAGGTCGGCCATAAATGTTTGACGAAGCAATTCACTGCCATGTACACCGGCGGCCATCTCAAGGCATTGCCCGCCGATCTCCTCGGCCTGCTCCCAATGCCCCGAGGCCATCAGGTCAAGCAGCACCACCCGCCCGCCTTCGATGGCATCGAGGGACGCCCCGTGCGCGCTGACCTGAGTGAAGGCGGTCCGCAGTGGAGCACGAAACTCGGCCATCGCATCAGTGCAGTACGCCGGGTAGGACATCATCAATACGTACCGCGCGGGCACCTCCGACAGAAACTGCGCATACCCAGCCAGCGTCGACCGGATCCACTGGGTTGTGCCGGCGATGTCGTCGACGCCGGTGTGATAGAGCAGGACTGCCGGGGCCACCCGCGACTGCACTCTGGCGACGGCGGCATTGGTCAGCTCGCGTAGTCGGTCGTCGTCGGCGTAACCGGTGATGTACAGCAGCAGGTTGACGAGCCGGTTCACCACCTGTTCGTCGAGTTCGTCGACCTTTCTCAGCGCTTCCAGCAATCGCCGATGTGTGGAGAGCGCCTCACCGTCGCTGTGAATCGCCTGGTAGCAATCCGCCAGGGCCGCCAGCGCGAATTGCGTCGCGTCGGCCTCAGCGTTACCCAGAAGCTCTCTTGCCTCGTCGATCCGTCCGGCCCGGGTGGTGACGAAGACCGCTTCTGCCAGCAGCGCGGTCCGCCGCTTCGGATCTTTGCTCAAATCGGCGGCCTCTCGCAGCCACCCGATGGCAGCCGGGATGCCGCCCAGACGAAGAGACAGTTGCGCGGCCTCGGCCAGTAGGTCGGCGACATCCTGGTCAGGGCCGGTGGTTGCCGCAGCCAGATGGGTGGCACGGCGAAACAGCACATCGTCGTAAAGCTGAGCGAGGTCGCGGTGGGCCGCGCGGCGTTCCTCGGGGGTGGACTGATGGATCACAGCAGCGGGCACCAGCGGATGGCGAAATGCGTACTGTCCCAACGGGTCCACCACCAGCAGGCCCACTGCGGCGGCGGGCTCACCGTTGCGAATCACATATCGGGACCGGTTCGACGCCGCCGTAGTGACTGTGCTCCCGTCCAGGGCGGCTCGCAACAAATCGGCGCGCACATCGGCGCCGAGTCGTTCGGCGCGATCACCGAACACCCCGACAAGACGTTCAGTCAGTGGCACCACCGCCGCGCCCCGGTCAATGCGGTCGGCGCATTGGGGAAGTTCAGCCAGCGCCAACGGATTTCCCGCCGCGATCGCCAGGACCGTCGCTCGCTTCGCCGCAGGCAACGCCGCCCCGAAGCGGTCCAGCAGTTGCTCCGCCTCCGCCACATTCAGCGCTGTCAGTGGCAATTCGTCCCACCCGGCAACTGAGAACACCGATTCATACGGAACCCGCCGCCCGGCCACGATCCGCACTCGTGGATGGGCCAGTCGACGCCCGACGGCACCGAGCACTTCCGCGCTGATGCTGTCCAGCCAGTGCACGTCATCGACGACCAGCAGCACCGGCCGGGTCTGCGCAGCGACCGCCAGCAGATTGAGCACCGCGGCCGCGAGCGGTAACACCGACACTTCGGTTCCGGTATCACCGCTCACCACCGGTGCCAACACCGCACGGTCGTCATCATCCAACCCGGCCTGACAATCTCTGAGGCCGATCGCTATCTGATTCAATCCGCCCAGTGCGAAGGGTTCCTCCGCCTGCGATCCCTGGACCCGCACCACCCGCCAGCCATCGCGGACAGCGGTCGCGCACAGCTGCTCGATCACTACGGTCTTGCCGACGCCGGGTGCGCCGGAGACCACCACGGCACGGTCGGCATCCTCGGCCAGCATTGCGCTGAGCTGGGATAACTCGGCTTGCCGGCCCACCAAATCTCGCTGCGCGGGCATGGCTTCAGTATGGCGCACTTTCCTTAGTTCCGTAATTTCACGGATCCCTACGAGGGCCTCCGCAGGGTAAAGGCCTGCGGGAGAATCTCGGCCATCGTCGCAACCCCCTGCGGCGTCATGACTTCTAACTCCGGCCCGCCGTGCTCGTAGAGCAACTGACGGCACCGGCCGCACGGCATCAGTACGTCACCATTGCCGTCCACGCAGTACACCGCGATAAGCCGGCCGCCGCCGGAGGCGTGCAGGGCCGAGACCATCGAGCACTCCGCGCACAGCGTCAGCCCGTAGGAGGCGTTCTCGACATTGGCACCCGAGACCACCCGGCCGTCGTCGACGAACCCGGCAACCCCCACCGGGAAGTTGGAGTAGGGGGAGTAGGAGTGGGCGGAGGCGGCAATAGCGTCGCGGCGCAGCGTGTCCCAGTCCACCTCGCCCATGCGCGCTAGCCCGGCGTAGCCGCGACCGCGGTCAGCGGTATGTACACCGTGCCCTGGCAGGTGCCGCTACCGATGTTGGTGGCGAACATTCCCTTCAGCGAACCATCGGGTTGCGGGTTGTAGGTGGTTACCGAACTCGCCGCGTCGAAGGTGATGGTCCGGTCCGGCAACGCGCAATCCCACCGCCAGGAGTTCGTGCGCGACCACTGCGTCCCGGTCCACTCGAAGGTCGTCGACTTCGCCACGTTCTCCTTGGGCGTCGGGCCGTCTAACACCGTGGCCACGCAGGTACCCGACGAGCAGTCCGTCGCGAACTCGAACCAGGCGGTGTAGGGCTCCTCGTACTGCGTTGCCGCGATGCTGGTGCCCGACTTCTGGTCGGTCTGGAAGGTGATTTTGTACCAGCCGTTCCAGGCCGGTGCCGGATCGGCGGCCGCTATCGGCGCGGCAGTCAGGCACAACAAACCGGCGGTCGCGGCGATCAGGCCACGGGAGAGCGTGTCAATCATTGCGGATCAGCGCACGCAGACGCCGTTGACGATCTTCGTGCACACCGCGCCGGGAGGCGTCGGATTGATCGTCGGGGAGAACGAGTTGTTGCCACCAGGGCCGACAGCCTTTTCAGTGGGGGAGACCGCGGCCGGAGCTTCCGAGGTCGACGGAGCCTCGGACGTCGACGGTGCTGTCGTCGTCGACGGGGCTTCTTTCTCCTTGGTGCTGCATCCGGTCAGGGACATACCGACAACGGCGGCACCAGCGGCGAACAACGCGATCGAACGGGTAAGGCGATCAGAGTTCATCACCCCATTCTAGTCCGCGTGGCTCAGGGTGCGCTGAATCCCTCGCGCTTGTGCGCCCCGTCGCAGAACGGCTTCTTCTCCGAGAACCCGCACCGGCACAGGTAGGCCTTCTCGGTCTGCTTGATCAGGCTGCCGTCGGCGGCCAGGATCTCAACCGCGCCGGCCACCTCCAGGGGGCCGTCGGTAAGGGCTTTGACAATGACCTCGGATTCGCTCATGGGTGCATTCTGCTACACCCCGACGAGCGCCTGTACCGCCCCGCGGGCGAAATAGAGCAGGAACCCGGCGGCGACCACCCACAGCAGCGGGCTGATCTGATGCCCCTTGCCCGCCGCGGTTCGCAGTACCACCCAGCTGATGAACCCGACGCCGATGCCGTTGGCGATCGAGTAGCTCAGCGGCATCACCGCCACCGTCAGCACGACGGGTAGCGCCACCGAGAAGTCGGAGATGTCGATGTGGCGCAGATGCGAGACCATCATCGAGCCCACGATCACCAGCGCCGCGGCGGCCACCTCGGTCGGCACGATCGAGGCCAGTGGCGCCACGAACATCGCGGCCAGAAACAGCACGCCCGTCACGAGGTTGGCCAGGCCGGTCCTGGCGCCCTCCTCGATGCCCGCGCCGGACTCGATGAACACCGTGTTCGACGACGCCGACGCCGCACCGCCGGCCACCGCCCCGGCGCCTTCGACGATCAGTGCCGAACGCAGCCGCGGGAACGTTCCCTGCGCATCGGCCAGGCCGGCTTCGCGGGACAGCCCGGTGAAGGTGCCCAGCGCGTCGAAGAAGTTGGCGAACACCAGGCTGAACACCAGCACGCTGGCCGCCAGCGCGCCGATCCGGCTGAAGCTGTCGAAGTTGAACGCCCCCACCAGCGACAGATCGGGCAGCGCGAACGGCGACCCGGACAGCGACGGCACTGACAGGCCCCAGCCGCCCGGGCGATCCACCGCAGAGCCCAGATGCCAGATCGCCTCGATTGCGACCGCGGCGAGAGTGCCGCCGGCCAGTCCGATCAGAATGCCGCCGCGCACCTTCCTGGCCACCAGCACTCCGGTCAGCAGCAGGGTGAGAACGAACACCAGCGTCGGGACGCCGGTGATGGACCCGGTGCCGCCGCGGCCGAGACCGACCGGCGGTGAGGGGAATCCGGTGGAGCCGATAAATCCGGCGTCCACCAGACCGATGAACAGAATGAACAACCCGATGCCGGCGGTGATCGCCAGTTTGAGTTCCATCGGCACCGCATCGAACACCATTCGTCGCAGCCCGGAGACGGCCAGGGCGACGATGATCAGGCCGTTGATCACCACCAGGCCCATGGCCTCGGGCCAGGTCAGCGTGCCCACCATCGAGGTCGCGATGAATGAGTTGATGCCCAGGCCGGCGGCGAAGGCGAACGGCAACCGCGCGAACACCCCGAACAGGATCGTCATCACCCCGGCGACCAGTGCCGTGGCGGCCGACACCTGCGCGAAGTTCAACTTGTTACCCGCGACGTCCTCGGGTCCGGCCAGGATGATCGGGTTCAGCACGATGATGTAGGCCATCGCGATGAACGTGACCATGCCGCCGCGAACCTCAGCGCCGACGGTCGACCCGCGCGCGGTGATCTCGAAGAAGCGATCGAGGCGATTCACGGGTGGAACATTAGAGCCTGAGCGTCATTGGTGCCGCCCGTTCAGCCTCAGCCTTCGTGGTAACTCCACGCCCGAAGTTGCTCGGCAACGGCTGTGATGTCGCCCTCGGATCC
>CAMCWJ010000110.1 GCA_945882475.1 Bifidobacterium breve | reverse complement strand
CGTACCACGGGTTGGTGCCCAGCGGCTGGTACGGCTCGTCGCTGCGGCATTCCGCCGGCGAGGCGCCACGTTTGCCGGGAACGTCCACACAGGGGAAGTTACGGGCACCGCGGACGGAGTTGGCCGGGGTGTCCTTCGGGATCTTGCAGTAAAGACCGTCCTCCACCGGACGCACACTGGTGTCCGCCGGTGACCGCCACTGACTGGCCGGCAGGAATCCGGTCAGGCATGGCGGAGGCTGGTTCAACGCCAGGCCAAGGTCGAGGGCGGCCTTATTGGGGAACGGGCTGGCCACTGCCTGACCGGCCGCGGCGCCCTGCGGCAGCAGCACCAGAGCCTGCTCCACGCCCTTGTTGTAGCGCTTGAGCATCTCGGTGATGATCGCGAGGTTCGCCAGCGTCTGCGGAAGACCGTCCTGAACGTCGACGAACAGGGTGTTGAGGCCTTCGGCGGTGGGAGCGGCCTCGCGCAGGACGCTCCGCAGTGCGGCGTCCTGCTCCTTGCTCTGGGCTGTCAGCGAGTTCAGGTTGGCGGCCCACCGGGCGATCGCGTCGGCGGACTGAACCTGGCTGTCGAGGATCGGCGGGGTGTTGTCGACGATGTCATTGAGATCGGTGATGTTGGTGTTGAGTTCATCAACGAAGGTCGCGGTGTTGTCGGTCAGCTTCTGCAGTGTCGGACCCAGTCCACCGAGGGCCTGGGACGTCTCCTCCAGCAGGTTGGCGATCTTCTCCGCGGGGATCGCGGCGAGGTTCTTATAGGCCGCGTCCAGTGCCGGACCCACCGGTTTCGGCACGGTGCCCTTGGTGATGGTCTGCCCGGGTTGGAAGTACTGGGTCGACGTGCCGTCGGCCACCAGGTCGAGGTACTGCTCGCCGACGGCCGTCACCGAACGAACGTTGGCGCTGGCGTCGACCGGGATCTGGTACTTGTCGGCGATGCGCAGGGTGGCCCGGGCGCCCTTCTCGGTGGGCTGGACGTCGGTCACGGTGCCGATCGTGGCCCCGCGATAGGTCACGTTCGACGTCTTGTACAGGCCGCCGGCCGCCGGCAGATCCGCGGTCAGCGTGTACTGGCCGATCCCGGCCAGGCTCGGCAGGCGCAGGTAGTAGATGCTCAGGCCGATCAGTGCCAGGACGGTCAGGACAACGAACGTCACCAACTGGAATTTGATGAAGCGAGTCAGCATCGGTCCAGTCCCCTACTCACTCGCCACGCTCGACGTACGGGCCGCCGCCGTCGGTCATGTTCGGGTGCGGGGTGAACCGGACGTCCGGGATCATCGTCGCCGGGTCACGGCCCCAGGACTGCTCCAGAGCCCGCAACATGCCCGAGAACCCGGTGCCGGTCAGGAATGCGTTGTCCAGCGCGCTGAGCGTCAGATCGGCCGTCAGCGACAGGTTGATGTAGTCGCCGCGCATGGCCTTAGGGATGCCGTCCAGCGGGTAGGGGTTGGTGACGATGAGCTTCATCGCCTCGAGGAAGTACGGCGCGCTGCGTCCGAGTTGCTTGAGCGGGCGCTGCAACGTCGCCAGGTTGTTGGTCAGATCGGCCTGGGCCGCGGACAGCGTCTCACCGGTCACCTGGTTGAAGCGGCCTAGCGCGATCACCGCGTCGCTCAACCGGTCCCGGGCACCTGCCAGATAGGTCACCAGCGGGGGCAGATCGACCAGCAGTCGGTCGATGGTGTCGTTGCGGCTGGCCACGTACGTGAACAGCCTGTTGGTCGACTCGATGGCCCGCGCGATGTCATCGCGTTGCTTGTTCAGCCCGTCGGTGAACGTGTCCAGATTGGTGAGGAAGGCACGGATCTGGTCGACATTGCCACTGAGCAGATTGTTGACCTCGGTCTGGATGATCTCCAGGTTCGGGATGCCGCCGCCGCGCAGCACGGTGGCGACGCTGGCCAGGGTCCGCTCGACGGTCGGGAAGGACGACGAGTTCTTCAGCGGGATCGTCGCGCCGTCGCGCAGTGGCTCCGACGACGGACTCGCCGGTGCGGCCAACTCGACGTGCTGGGTGCCCAGGATGCTGCTCTGGCCGATCTTGGCAGTGGCGTTGGCGGGCAGATCAATGCCCGGCTCCATGGTCAGGGTGAGCGTCGGAACCCAGTCCTTGAGCTTGATTTCGCGCACGGTTCCGACAAAGACATCGGCCACCCGGACCCGGCTGTTGGTGTTGAGCGCCAACGTGTCCTCGACCTGGACGTACACCGTCTTGGAGTTCTTGCCGGTGCCCGGACCGACCGGAAGCGGCACGTTGGCGATACCTTGCCATCCGCAGGACGACAGCACCATCGTGGCGACGCCCAGCGCCAGTGCGCGCCAGCCCAGTCGGCGAGCGGAGTTGAATGCGTTCACTATCCGGTCCCCATCTCAGCAGGCAGCATCGGCGCGGGTGCGGCAGGTGCCGGCGCGGGCGGCGGCGGGCCGGTCTGCTGCGACACCGGTAGCGGACCGGGGACGACGTCGACACCCGGCGCGGGCGGCGGCGGCGCACCGGGGTACCACGGCGGCGGCAGCGGGTTCTTCTGGTCGTAGGCGTTCGGCGGTGCACCACCGGGCGGGCCGGCCGCCGGAATCGACGTGGGGTCGGGTCCGCCCATCAGCGCGGCCAGCGAATCCGGCGTGAGCATCGGGGCGGTGAACGGTCCGACCTCGACGCCCTGCATGCCTTTAGCCACGATCCAGTCCGGCTCCCCGAACGGGCCCTGCCACGGGACCGTGGAGGAGTTGCCGTGCGAGAACAGGGTGTCCCGCGACCAGATGCCCGGCACTGTCGTGTCCTTCCACCCCGACGGAGGCCGCAGCCGCTCCTCGGAGTAGGCGACGTACTTCGGCAGCGTGTCGGCACCGGAGAACTGGTTCAGGCTGAAAGGCGCGTAGTTGAACTTGGTGGCATCGAAGATCGGCGCCAGGTACTGGGCACACAGCTCCGCCGAATCCTGATAGCCGAGCCGGCTGCCGGCCTGGATCGCGCTGCAGATGAACTGCATCGGATTGGCCCAGCTGGCGATCGCCGGGATGCCCTGGATCGAGCCGTGTGCCGGGTGATAGATCTGGTTGATGTTCGCCGACAGGTTCGGGTACACGTGCAGCGCCGTCTCGATGCCGTTGCGGGCGTCGGGCTGCATGAGCGCGTTGGTCACCCCGGCCAGGTTGTTGATGTCCTTGGCGAGCACCGAGCCGTTGTCGTCGACGAACTTGCGGGCGGTCTTGAGCAGGGCGTCGATCTCCTTGACCGCCGTCGCCAGCTCCTGATCGGAGTTGTTGAGCGACGTCGTGAACGCGGCCAGATCATTGTTGAGGGCGACGAACTGCTGATCGCTCTTGTGCAGGGCGTTGACGAACAACGCCAGGCTCTTGGTGACCGAGAAGAGATCACCCCGGCCCTCGTTGAGGGCTGCGACCGCGTCACTGAGGGCGCGGAAGGTGGTGTTGATCTGCACGCCCTTGCCGTTGAGGCCGTCGGCCAGGGACTCGACAAGATCACCCAGCGGGCCCTTGGGCTGGCTCGGCGTGGGCCCGAGGTCGGTGACCAGCTTGTCGAGTTGGTTGCGAATGTCGTCCCACTCGATCGGCACCTGGGTGCGCTCCAGCGGAATCACCGAATTGTCCGCCAGTGCCGGGCCACCGGTATAGGGCGGGGACAACTGGATCACGCGAGAGGCGACCACCGTCGGGTTCAGCACCGAGGCGGTCGCATCGGCCGGCACCTTGTACTGGCTGTCGAAGCTCAGCGTGACCTTCATCTTGTCGCCGGCCGGTTCGACGCTGTCGACAGCGCCGACCTTGACGCCCATGATCTGAACCCGGTCACCCGGGTACACCGCGAGGGCATCGGCGAAGTACGCGACGACGGTTGTGGTGGAGGACTTCTTGTACAGGTTCCAGCCCACGAACGCCGCGATCAGCGCGAGGACGACAGCGAGCGCGGCCACGATCGCCGATCCCCGGGTGAGCTTGGAGAGTCCCTTGTTGCGGACGTCAAGTGTGGACATGGCCTACGAACCTCCCATGTCGACGGGCGCAATGTCCGGGACCGGGCCGGGCAGCGGGACGGTGCGCGCCCCCGCCGGACCGGGTGCCAGCGCGGGACCCGGCAGACCCGGGACGATCGGACCGTCGGTGCCGGGGATGACCGCCGCCGGCACGCCGTGATTCGGTGACGTCGGATCAGCGACGGGTGCCGAGATGGCGATGTCGGGCGGGCCGAACCCGCCGGGCACCGGGCCGTACGGCCCCTGGGTCGCCGCGGCGCACGGCAGCGGGTTGCCCGGGGTCATGCTGTTCGCGGTGGGCGTGTAAGAGCACGGCGAGCCGGGGCCGACGGCGGGGCCCGGGAACTCCGGGGTGCCCTCCAGAACCTGCTGCGGGGCGGGAGGGGCGCCGTTGGCCTGGGAGGGCGCAGTCGGATCGGGGAACCGGAACGCGGGCAGCCCGGCGTTGCGCCAGAACTCCTGCGGATCGATGCCACGCTTCTTGAACGCCGCGTCGACGAACGGCTGCATGAGCTGGCCGGGCACCAGGTTCACCACGAGGGTCTTGAAGTACGGGCCCGAAGCGATCGACTCGGACAGTCCGCTCATGATCTTGGAGGCGATGGTGATCGCGTCGGCAAAGTCCGCCCTACGCTTGTACAGCACATCGCTGATCGTATTCAGTTGCGTCAGAACATTATTGAGGTTCGGATTGTCGTCGATGAACCCGGCGAACTGCCTCGAGACCTCGGATACGTTCTGCAGCAGGTAGTCGATTGCCTGGCCGCGGGCGTTGACCGCCGACAGCAGAACCTGGGCGTTGACCAGCAGGCGGTTGATCTGATCGCTGCGGTCGCCGATCACACTGGCAACCTTGCTCGCCTGCGAGAGCAGCAGCTTGAACTCGTCGTCGCGCTTGCCGATGGTGTCGGAGAAGCGGGCGATGCCGTCGAGGGCCGCACTCAGCTGCGGCGAGCTCTGATCGAGGGTCTCGCTCAGGACGTTCAGCGACTTCTTCACCGCGTCGAGATCCCAGCCGGCGGTGGTTCGGGTGAGGTCGGAGAACGCGTCGTAGAGCTGGTACGGCGTGGTGCTCTGCTCCAGCGGGAGCACGCTTCCGACCGGCAGGTACTTGTTGCCGCGCGGCTCGATCTCCATCACCCGCTTGCCCAGGATGGTGTCGGTGCGGATCGACACCCGGCTGTCGGTGCCGATGCGCTCATGGCCGAGGGTGAACCCGACCAGAACCCGGTCGCCGTCGATCTTCAGCGACTTGAGCTGCCCCACGTCGACGCCGCTGATTCGGACTTTGTCACCGGGGGCCGACCCGGCCGAGTCGCTGAAGTGCGCGTAGTAGATCGGCTTGGCGAACAGCATCGGGATGCTCGCGAAAGACTGGCCTACGCCGACGACCATGAGCAGAATCAGCAGGCCGATCAGGCCGTTGCGAATCCGGTCGGAGCCTTCGAGTGTTCTCATTTCGGGGTGCACCTACCAGACGGCTGGGTGGTGACGTTGACGGTGCGGACCGGGCCACCGGGCTGAAGACCATTCAGCTTGAGCTTGATGTCGCACAGATAGAAGTTCTGGAAGTCGCCGTAGATACCACCCGTGCGACCGATCAGGGTCACCGCGGCCGGGTAGTCCGCCAGCAGCTTGTCCAGCTTTTCGGGCGCGTCGGCGAACGGCTGCTGGAGGGTCTCAATCTGGGCGGTGGTCTGCTGCAGCAGCGGGCGGTCGTCGCGCAACAGTCCGGCCAGGGTTCCCGACGCGGTGCTGATGTCGGCGATCGCGCCGGCCAGCGGATCAGCCCGGTTCTTCAGGCCGGTAATAAGGATCTCGAAGTTGTTGACCGTCGCGTCGAATTCCTTCTGGTGCTTGACGACGGTTCCCAGCACGGTGTTGAGGTTGGTGATCACCTCGCCGATGGCGCGGTCCCGATCGGCCAGCGTCGAGGTCAATTGCGCTGTCTGGCTGAGGATGTCGCTGACCGTGCCGCCCTGGCCCTGGAACACCGTGACCAGGGACGTGGCGATGTTGTTGACCTTCTCGGGTTCCAGCGCCTTGAACAGCGGCTTGAAGCCGCCGATCAGCGCATCGAGGTCTAGGGCCGGCTGGGTGCGCGCGACCGGGATGACGCCCTCCCGGGGCAGCACCTTGTCGGCACCCTCACCGGTGCCGCGCTCGAGGTTGAGGAACCGGTCGCCGATCAGGTTGGCGTAGCGGATCGAGGCGGTGGTGGACTGATACAGCGGCAGCGACTTGTCCACGTCAAAGGCGACCCGGACACGCTGGCTGTTGTCGATCAGCGACACCGCGGCGACCTTGCCGACCTCGACGCCCCCGGCGCGCACGAACTGGCCGGGCCGCAACCCGCTGCCGTTGCTGAACTCGGCGAAATACTTGGTGTTCCGCTCGAAACGCAGTTGGCCGAAGATGACGACCAGCATGGCGGTGCACAACGTCAGCACCACTGAGAAGATGCCGAGTTTGACGGCTGTCGCTCTGAAGTTCATGGGTTTATCGTGTGCTGTCCGATTTGGCGTCCCCAGACATATTCCTGCAGGAACGGTTGACCGAGTTCGAAGTGGTTGTAGGGGGCGATCGACACACCGGTGTCGGTCACCAGGGTGGGGGCCGGCCAGAAGTTTCTGTCGATGGGCTGCCAGCAGCCGGGAGCGCCGCCGGGGCCGCCACGGGCGTTCACCCGCGGAAGGTTCTCGGGGAACACATAGGCGTTCGCCGCACCGAGCAACTGCGAGTTGGTGGCCAGCGAGTAGCCGTTACCGCCGAACGAGGCGTTCGCTTCGGGAACGAGTTCGGCGTAGTTGCGGATCATGCAAAACAGCGCGGGGCTGTAGGTGTCGAGCAGTTGCGAGGTCGGAACCAGATCAGACAGGGTCCGGACCAGATACGGCGCGCCACGCTCCAGGACGTCGGCGCCGGTGTTGCCGAATCCGGCGGCGGCCAGCAGTGCGGCGTCCAAATCGCCGCGCTGCGAGGTCAGGGTGCGCGCCGTGGTCAGTGAATTGTCCAGGGCGTCCCAGAAATCCGGGCCGGCCGCGGTGTAGATGTCGGCGACGTCGGCGAGCCTCTGCATGCCGTACTGGAAGCGTGGCAGGCGCGGATTGATCTCCGTCAGGGCCTCGTTGGCGCTCACCAGCGACTTGCCGAGTTTGGTGCCGAGGCCGGTCAGGGACTCCGCAGTCGCGGTCAACGTGAGATTCAGCTTGACCGGGTCGATCCGCTCGGCGATTCCGGTGATGGTTTCGAACAGGGTGTTGAACTCCACGGTCACGTTGCGGGCGTCGATGACGTCGGAACTGCTGATCCGCGTAGGGCTCGGGCTGGCCGGGCTGGTGAGGGAGACGTACTTGTTGCCGAAGATCGTGGTGGCCTGGATATCGGCCTGAACGTTCGACGGAATGAGCGGAAGGTAGCGGGGGTTGACGTCGAGGGTCAGCTTGGCGGCTTCCCTGCCGTCCCGCATCTGCGCCGAGATGGTCTTGACCCGGCCGATCTCGACCCCGTTGAAGGTGACCTTCGAGTTCGGGTCCATCACCAGGCCGGCGCGGCTGGAGACCACCGTGAGTTGTTCTGTGGGCGTGAGCTTTCCGCGGAACTGCAGGAACACGAACGTCGTAATGAGCGCCAGTACGGCGAGCAGAACGATGCCCGCCAGCTTCAGCGGTGGCCGCCGTTGGGTGTTCAGGGGTGCTGTCATCGGCCGTTACACCGTGAGGTTGAAGTTCGGGTTGGTGCCGTAGAGCGCCAACGAAGCGAACAGGACCACGAACTGCACCACCACCAGCGAGGTACGCATGGAGCGGCCCACCGCCTCGCCGACGCCCACCGGGCCGCCCTTGGCGTTGTAGCCGAAGTAGCAGTGATTGATCATCACGATCACCGAGATGATGATCACCTGGATGAACGACCAGAACACGTCGTTGGGCCGCAGGAAGGTGTGGAAGTAGTGCGAGTAGGTGCCGCCCGACTGACCGTAGAGGACGGTGGTGGTCAACTGCGCTGACAGGAAAGCCATGATGAGCGCCATCGCGTACAGCGGGATGATCACCACGCAACCGGCCACGATCCGGGTGGAGACCAGATACGAGATGCTCTTGATGCCCATCACCTCGAGGGCGTCGATCTCCTCCGAGATCCGCATGGCGCCGATTTCCGCGGTGGAACCGGCGCCGACGGTGGCGGCCAGCGCCTCACCGGTCACCACCGGCGCGGTGAGTCGCACGTTGACCATGGCGGCCAGGAATCCGGTGAAGGCCTCCACCCCGATGTTGCCCAGCGACGAGAAGCCCTGGATGGCGATCAGCGATCCGGCGGAGAGGGTGACGAATCCGACGATGGCCACGGTGCCGCCGACCACCGCCATCGCCCCGGCACCCATGCCGATCTCGGCGATCAGCCGGACGATCTCACGGC
>CAMCWJ010000109.1 GCA_945882475.1 Bifidobacterium breve | reverse complement strand
CTCATCGCGCCACCGCCAGTACCAGGACCGCCCCGGCGAGCAACACCGTGCCGGCCAGCATCGCCAGCGCGTAGCTACGGGCATATCCGGTCTGCAGGCCGCGCAGTTCGTCGGAGCCGCGGCGCACCAGTGTCGCCAGCCCACCGGCCGAGCCTTCGATGACGGTGTCATCCACCGCGACCATGGATCTGGTCAGGCGCGCCCCGGTCCGCATGAAGGCGGCTTCGTTGATGGCGTCGCCGTAGAGGTCGCGGCGGGCGGCCACGGTCAGCGCAGACACATCCTGCGGTGCGGTCAGCGGCACCGCACGGGTGGCGTACTGCCGGTAGGCGACAGCCACACCGACGGCGACGACTCCCAGGGCCAGGGCGGTGGTGACCCACGCCGGGATGGCGTGCTCGGACTCCACAACTCCCACAACGGGTTCCAGCCAGTGCCCCAGGCGATCACCGACGGTCAGTGCTGCGCCCGCGGCGACCGAGCCGACGGCGAGGACGATCATCGGCCAGGTCATCACTGCGGGGGACTCGTGCGGGTGGGTGTTCGCCTGCTCCCAGCGCCGCTCGCCGAAGAACGTCAGCAGCATCACCCGGGTCATGTAGAACGCGGTAATCCCGGCGCCCAGCAGCGCGGCTCCGCCGAGCAGTACCCCGCGCAGTCCCCCTGCGGCGAAGGCGGTTTCGATGATCGCGTCCTTGGAGAAGAAGCCGGAGAACGGCGGCACCCCGATGATGGCGAGATAGCCCAGGCCGAAGGTGACGAAGGTGACCGGCAGCAGGGACCGCAGACCGCCGAAGCGGCGCATGTCGGTCTCGTCGTTCATGGCGTGCATCACCGACCCGGCCCCGAGGAACAACCCGGCCTTGAAGAAGCCGTGGGTGAGCAGGTGCAGGATTGCGACCGCATAGCCGGCCGGGCCGAGACCGGCGGCCAGCACCATGTAGCCGATCTGGCTCATGGTCGACGCCGCCAAGGCCTTCTTGATGTCGTCCTTGGCGCAGCCGATGATCGCGCCGAACAGCAATGTGACCGCGCCGACGATCACCACGGCGGTCTGGGCGCCGGGTGCGGCGTTGAACACCGGGCCGGAGCGCACGATCAGGTACACCCCGGCGGTCACCATGGTGGCGGCGTGGATGAGCGCGGAGACCGGGGTGGGGCCCTCCATGGCGTCGCCGAGCCAGGACTGCAGCGGGACCTGGGCGCTCTTGCCGCACGCCGCGAGCAGCAGCAGCAGTCCGACGGTGTTGGTGGTGGTCTCGCTCATCCGGGGCACCGCGTCGAACACTGCGTCGAAGCCGACCGATCCGACGGTGGCGAACATCACCATCAGGGCGATGGTCAGTCCGATGTCGCCGACGCGGTTGACCACGAACGCCTTCTTGGCGGCGGTGGCCGCAGTCGGCTTGTAGGACCAGAACCCGATCAGCAGGTACGACGCCAGGCCGACGCCCTCCCAGCCCAGGTACAGCCCGAGATAGTTGTCGGCGAGCACCAGCACCAGCATCGCGGCGACGAACAGGTTCAGGTAGGCGAAGAAGCGGCGGCGGTCCGGGTCGTGCGCCATGTAGCCGATCGAGTAGAGGTGAATCAGCGCACCGACGCCGGTGATCAGCAGCACGAAGCACACCGACAGCGCGTCAAGCCGCAATCCGAAGTCCACCTTCAGCGCACCGACCTCAACCCAGGAGAACAGCGACGGATTGAGCACCCGATCTTCGGCGGGCCGGCCCAGCAGGTGCGCGAAAAGCACTGTCCCGCAGACGAACGAGGCGATCGCGGTGGCAGAGCCAAGCAGATGGCCCCATGCATCGGTGGCGCGTCCGCCCAGCAGCAGGATCACCGCGCCGGCCAGGGGCAGCGCGATGGTCAGCGTGAGGAGGGTGGTCATGGCGATCAATGCCGTAGCAGGTGAGATGCGTCGACGTCGGCGTTGCGGCGGGTGCGGTAGATGGCGATGATGATGGCCAGCCCCACCACCACCTCGCAGGCGGCCACCACCATGGTGAAGAACGCCACCGCCTGACCGGCGAGTTGACCGTGAACCCGGGCGAAGGTGACGAAGGCCAGGTTGCCGGCATTGAGCATCAACTCCACGCACATGAACATGACGATCGCGTTGCGGCGCAACAGCACACCGGCGGCGCCGATGGTGAACAGCAGCGCCGAAAGGTACAGGTAGTGATCCGGGTTCATCGATGCCCGTCCCCGCCGGGCATCGAGGCTGCCCGGACGGTGTCGTTCACCGAACTGAGTTCGTCGGTGCCATCGGGCAGCAGCCCCGGGGTGTCGACGGCATTGCGGCGGGCGTAGACGCCCGGGGCGGGTAGCGGGGTGGCCCGGGTGCCGTCCCGGAAACGCTCCACGGCCATCTCGCGCTGGGTCCGTCGCCGCCCGATTCGCTCCCGGTGGGTGAGCACCATGGCGCCGAGTGCGGCGGTGATCAGCAGGGCGCTGGTCAGTTCGAAGGCCCACAGGTTGCGGGTGAAGATCAGTTCGGCGAGACCCTCGACGTTGCCGGCCCGGTTGGCCTGTTCCATCCCGACGAAGCCCGACGTGGACATCGAGCCGAATCCCGCGATCAGCAGCACGCCGAATCCGAGGCCGGCCAGGGTGGCCGCGATGCGTTGGCCGCGAATGGTTTCCACCAGCGACTCGGCGGAGTCGACGCCGATCAGCATCAGAACGAACAGGAACAGCATCATCACTGCGCCGGTGTAGACCACGACCTGGACGACGCCGAGGAACGGTGCCTCCTGGGCGACGTAGATCATCGCCAGCGAGATCATGGTCGTCGCCAGCGCGATCGCCGAGTACACCGCCTTGGGTGCAGCGACCACGCCGATCGCGCCGGCAACGGCGATCGTCCCCAGCACCCAGAAGGCCACGGCCTCGGCGGTCATCGGATGTTCTCGGGCGTCGGGTCGGCCGCAGGCGCAACCGGCTGGGAGTCGCTTGGTCCGACGCGGCCGAGGTAGTAGTCCTCGTCGCTGGCCCCCGGCGCCATCGGGTGCGGCGGGACCGACATCCCCGGCGCCAACGGTGCGAGCAGTTTGTCCTTGCCGTAGATCAGGTCGGCGCGGTTGTCGTCGGCCATTTCGTAGATGTTGGTCATGGTCAGCGCCCGGGTGGGGCAGGCCTCGATGCACAGCCCGCAGCCGATGCAGCGCAGATAGTTGATCTGGTAGACCCGTCCGTAGCGTTCACCGGGGGAGAAGCGCTCTTCGGCGGTGTTGTCCGCACCCTCGACGTAGATCGCGTCGGCCGGGCAGGCCCAGGCGCACAGTTCGCAGCCGATGCATTTCTCCAAACCGTCGGGGTAGCGGTTGAGTTGGTGGCGGCCGTGGTAGCGCGGAGCGGTCGGACCCGGCTCTTCGGGGTACTGCTCGGTGATCGGCTTCTTGAAGATCGTCGAGAACGTCACCCCGAAGCCGGAGATGGCTTCGATGAACTTCGGGAGCTTAGGCACGGGCGGCCTCCGGGGTCGGTAGCGGTGGCACCGGGAAGGATCCCTCGGCGGGTGGAGGCGGTGGCGGAATGGAACGGTGATTCCGCCTGCTCCGCAACGTGATCAGGACCGCGACGGTGCCGCTCAGCAGGGCTGCGGCGATCAGGTTGGTCAGGATGCCGTCGACTTTGGTGGTGCGCAGGATGGCGACCACCAGGACCCACAGCAGCGACACCGGGATCAATAGCTTCCAACCCAGTGCCATGAACTGGTCGTAGCGCAGTCGCGGCAGCGTTGCCCGCAGCCACATGAACACGAACAGGAAGATCCACACCTTGGCGGTGAACCACAGCAGCGGCCACCACCCGGTGTTGAGACTCTCGGCAAGGCTGATCGGCCAGGGCGCGCGCCAGCCCCCGAGGAACAGCGTGCTCGCCAGCGCCGAGACGGTGGTCATGTTGACGTACTCGGCGAGCATGAACATCGCGAACTTCAGCGACGAGTACTCGGTGTGGAACCCACCCACCAGTTCGCCCTCCGCCTCGGGCAGATCGAAAGGCGCGCGGTTGGTTTCGCCGACCATGGCGATGAGGTAGACCACGAACGACGGCAGCAGCAGGAAGACGTACCAGGTGCGCTCCTGCATGGCGATAATGCCGGAGGTGGACATGGTTCCCGAATAAAGGAATACCGCGGCGAAACACAACGCCATCGCGATCTCGTAGGAGATCACCTGGGCGCTGGATCGCAGGCCGCCCAGCAGCGGGTAGGTGGATCCTGATGACCAGCCGGCCAACACGATCCCGTACACGCCGATCGAAGTGACCGCCAGCACGTAGAGGACGGCCACCGGCAGGTCGGTCAACTGCAGCGGAGTCTGGTGCCCGAACACCGACACCACCGGGCCCAACGGGATCACGGCGAACGCCATGATCGCCGGGATCACCGCGATGATCGGCGCCAGCAGATAGATCGGCTTGTCGACCCCGGCCGGGGTGAGGCCCTCCTTGAGCGCCAACTTGATGCCGTCGGCCACCGACTGCAGCAGTCCGAACGGCCCGACCCGGTTGGGTCCGTAGCGCATCTGCATGCGGCCCAGCAGCTTTCGCTCGATGAGGATCGCCACCAGCACGGTCAGCAGCAGGAACCCGAACACCGCGACCGCCTTGACCAGGATCAGCCACCAGGGGTCGTGGCCGAACACCGCCGGGTCCGGGTAGCTCACCTGCGAGGTCTGGGGAAGTGTCATCGCGGACCCCCAGCCTCAATGCGCACGACGGCACCGGTGGTCACTGCGAGCCGGTCATGGACTTCGCTGCCGGCGGAGTTCAGGGGCAGCCACACCACCTGATCGGCCATATCGGTGACGTCCAACGGCAGGCTGATCGACCCGCGGCCGGTCGACACCGTCACGGTTGTGCCGTCGGCGGCGCCGATGGCCGCGGCGGTGGCCGCCGAGAGGCGCACCACCGGCGGTCGTGCGTTTCCGGCCAGGTGCGGCTCACCGTCTTGTAAGCGACCGGCGTCCAACAGCATTCGCCATCCGGCCAGCACCGCCTCCCCGGCCTCCAACGACGGAATTTCCGGCGCGACCACCGGCTGCGTCACCGGCCGCGGCCCGTCCCAGCGGCCGAGTCCGGCCAATTCGTCGGCGGCATCCGCGGCGCCGGCGAACCCGAGGTCGACGCCGAGTTCGTCGGCCAGGGTCTTGAGCACCCGCAAATCGGGCATGGCGGTCGTCGACAGCGCCGGCCCGAAGGGTCGGCGGCGGCCCTCCCAATCGGTGAACGATCCGGCCTTCTCCACTACCGGCGCCACCGGGAACACGACGTCGGCCAACGCGGTGACCGGTGACTCCCGCAACTCGAGGCTGACGACGAACCCGGCCGCCTCGATCGCGGCGAGGGCGGCCTGCGGGTCGGTGAGGTCGGCCGGTTCGATCCCGCCGATCAGCAGTGCGGCGAGTTCGCCGTGCGCGGCGGCGGTGAGAATTGCGGCGGTGTCCCGCCCGGGCCCGGCGGGCAGGTCGGTGACGTTCCAGGCGTCGCTGATCCGTTGGCGGGCAAGGGGATCGGTGACCGGATGCCCACCGGGCAGCACGGTGGGCAGGCAGCCCGCGTCGAGGGCGCCCCGTTCGCCGGCCCGGCGTGGGATCCAGGCGAGCCGGGATCCGGTGCGCTCGGCGAGTGCGACCGCGGCGGACAACGCGCCGGGACTCGTCGCGAGGCGTTCACCGGCCAGGATCACCGCGCCCGGCGGCAGATCAGCGGCGGTCAGGGCGTCGAGTGCGGCGGCTTCCGCGCCGGGGACGGTGTGAATGTGCCGGGCGGCGAGCTTCGCCGTCCCGCGGGAGGCCAGTGGCGCGATCGCGATCACCGGCAGGCGCCGGCGGCGAACCGCTTTGCGCAGTCGCAGGAACACGATCGGCGACTCCTCCTCGGGTTCGAACCCGACGAGGGCCACCACCGGTGCGGCCTCGAGGTCGGCGTAGGCGACCGTCGGTGCGGTCCCGGCGACATGCGCGGTGAGGAAATCCGTCTCCTCGGCGGAATGCGGTCGGGCACGGAAGTCGATGTCGTTGGTGCCCAGCGCAATTCGAGCGAACTTGGCGTAGGCGTAGGCGTCCTCACCGGTGACCCGCCCACCGACCAGCACGCCGGCCGGCCCGGCCGTCAACCCGGCGGCGGCCCGGCCGATCGCCTCCGACCAGGACGCCGGCCGCAGGTCGCCATGGTCGTCGCGCACCATCGGGGTGTTGATGCGCTCGGAAGCGTAGGTGAAGGCCCAGCGACCCTTGTCGCAGTTCCACTCCTCGTTCACGGCCGGGTCGTCGCCGGCCAGCCTGCGCAGCACCACCCCGCGCCGGTGATCGGTGCGCTGAGCGCAGCCCGATGCGCAGTGCTCGCAGACACTGGGTGAGGACACCAGGTCGAATGGCCTGGCCCGGAACCGGTAGGCGGCCCCGGTGAGCGCCCCGACCGGGCAGATCTGCACGGTGTTGCCGCTGAAATAGGAGTCGAATGCTTCGCCGGTGGCGATGCCCACCTGCTGGCTCGCCCCGCGTTCGAGCAGTTCGATGGACGGATCGCCGGCGATCTCGTCGGCGAAGCGGGTGCAACGGGCGCACAAAACGCAGCGTTCCCGGTCCAGCAGCACCTGGCTGGAGAGGTTGATGGGTTTTTCGAAGGTGCGTTTGGTGTCGGTGAACCGGGTCTCGACGCGGCCGCTGGACATGGCCTGGTTCTGCAGCGGGCACTCGCCGCCCTTGTCGCAGACCGGGCAGTCCAGCGGGTGGTTGATCAGCAGCAGCTCCATGACGCCGTGCTGGGCCTTGTCGGCGGCCGGGGAGGTGAACTGTGTTCGCACCACCATGCCGTCGGTGGCCACGGTGGTGCAGCTGGCCATCGGTTTGCGCTGGCCCTCGACCTCGACCAGGCACTGCCGGCAGGCGCCGACCGGCTCGAGCAGCGGATGGTCGCAGAACCGGGGAATCTGCACCCCCAGCAGTTCCGCGGCGCGGATCACCAAGGTGCCCTTGGGAATCGACAGTGCGGTGTCATCGATGGTGACGGTGACCAGTTCGACGGCCGGTGCCTCGGCTGTTCCGGTTTCGGGTGCCTGCGTCATGCGCGTGCCGCCTCGGGCGCGGCCAGCATGGATGCGTACGGGTCGAAGGGGCAGCCCGCCCCCAGGTGCGCCTCGTACTCGGCGCGGAAGTACTGCAGCGAACTGATGATGGGCGACGCTGCGCCGTCGCCGAGGGCGCAGAAGGACTTGCCGTTGATGGTGTCGGAGATGTCGAGCAGGGTATCGAGATCCTCGGGCCGGCCGGTGCCGTTCTCGAGTCGTTCGAAGATCTGCGCCAGCCCGTAGGTGCCCTCCCGGCAGGGCGTGCACTTGCCACACGACTCGTGGGCGTAGAACTGCGTCCAGCGCCGGACGGCGCGCACCACGCAGGTGGTCTCGTCGAAGATCTGCAGCGCCTTGGTGCCCAGCATCGACCCGGCCTCGGCGACGCCCTCGTAATCCAGTGGGATATCGAGGTGTTCTGCGGTAAGCAGCGGGGTCGATGACCCGCCCGGGGTCCAGAACTTCAACTCGTGTCCGGCGCGCACGCCGCCGGCGTAGCTGAGCAATTCGCGCAACGTGATGCCCAGGGGGGCCTCGTACTGGCCGGGACGGCTGACGTGGCCGGACAGCGAGTACAGCGTGAAGCCGGGCGACTTCTCGGTGCCCATCGACCGGAACCAGTCCACCCCGTTGGCCAGGATCGGCGGCACGCTGGCGATGGATTCGACGTTGTTGACCACCGTCGGGCAGGCATACAGCCCGGCCACCGCCGGGAACGGCGGGCGCAGGCGGGGCTGGCCGCGGCGGCCCTCGAGGGAGTCCAGCAGGGCGGTCTCCTCGCCGCAGATGTAGGCGCCCGCCCCGGCGTGCACGATCAGATCGAGGTCGTACCCCGACCCTGCGATGTCGCGGCCGAGGTATCCCGCGGCGTAGGCCTCGGCGACCGCGGCGTGCAACCTGCGCAGCACCGGCGCCACCTCGCCGCGGACATAGATGAATGCGTGCCGGGCGCGGATGGCGTAGGCCGCGATGATCGCGCCCTCGACGAGGAAGTGCGGGGTGGTCAGCATCAGCGGGGTGTCTTTGCAGGTGCCGGGTTCGGACTCGTCGGCGTTGATCACCAGGTAGTGCGGTTTGGCCGAATTCTGGTCGATGAACGACCATTTCGTTCCGGTCGGAAAGCCGGCCCCGCCACGGCCGCGCAGGCCGGACTCCTTGACTTCGTTGATGACGTCGTCGGGCGTCATGCTCAGAGCTCGGCGCAGACCCCGGTACCCGTCGTGGCGCAGATAGGTCTCCAGCGTCCACGGTTGTGGCTCGTCCCAGAACCGGGTGAGCACCGGCGTCAGCGCTGTCATGCGTTCTCCTCGTTGAGTGAGGAATCTGGCAGGTGTCCACTCGCACTGTGGCTGCGTGGCTCCTCACTCAACG
>CAMCWJ010000108.1 GCA_945882475.1 Bifidobacterium breve | reverse complement strand
GCGCTCCTGCACCGACTGATCCGCACCGGCGCGGCCCTGTTCACCGCCCATACCAATGCCGACGCGGCCGCCCCCGGAGTGTCCGACGCGCTCGCCGAGGCACTCGGGCTCAGCGTGGAGTCGGTGCTGGAACCGGCGGCGTGCACCGGCACCGGGGTCGGCCGGATCGCGACGCTGGCCCGCCCGCAACGCTTCGCCGACTTCGTCGCGCGGGTGGATGCGGCCCTGCCGCAGACCACCTGGGGTGTGCGCGGTGCCGGCGACCCGGACATGCCGGTGTCGCGGGTGGCGGTGTGCGGAGGTGCCGGCGACTCTCTACTCGCCGCGGCGGCCGCCGCCGGGGTTCAAGCCTATGTGACCGCCGATCTGCGCCACCACCCGGCCGACGAACACCTTCGGTCCAGCGCGGTGGGCCTGGTGGACGTCTCGCATTGGGCCAGCGAATACCCCTGGTGCGCGCAGGCGGCCGGATTGCTGCGGGCACACTTCGGCGATGCGATCGCGGTTACCGTGAGCGCGCTGCGGACCGACCCGTGGAACATCGAGCGTCTCGGAGGCGACCATGAAAGCTGAAGTGGCACAACAACGTCTGCTGCTGCAACTGGCCGAGGTGGATGCCGAGCTGTCCCGCCTTGGGTACCAGGCGACGCACTTGCCCGAGCAGCAGCGCTACGAGGAGGTGCAGGCCGAGGAGCGGGCCGCCGCCGATCGGCTGTCGGTTCTGGGTATCGCGCTGCAAGATCTCGACGCGCAGGTCGCCCGGCTGGAGTCCGAGGTCGACGCGGTCCGGCGGCGCGAAGACCGGGACCGGGGTCTGATGGATGGCGGCACGGTGCAGGCCAAGCAACTGGAGGAGTTGCAACACGAACTGGCGACGCTGGAGCGCCGCCAGGCCGGCCTGGAGGACTCGCTGCTGGAGGTCATGGAGCGTCGTGAGGAACTGGCCGCCGACCAAGCCGTCGAACAGGCCAATGTGGACAGTCTGGCCGACCGGGTGGCCACCGCCCGGGCGGAGCGCGACGAGGGACTGGCCGGGATTGAACAGACCCGCACCGATCGGGCTGCCCGCCGAGCGGGTCTGATCGCCGAAATGGACGGCGGGCTGGTGGAACTCTACGAGAAGCAGCGGGGCTCGGCGGGGATCGGAGCCGCCCGATTGGAGGGCGGGCGCTGCGGGGCCTGCCGCATCGAACTGGACCGCGGGGAAGTGGCCCGAATCTTGGCCGCCCCGGAGGATGAGGTGCAGCACTGCTCTGAATGCCGGGCAATTCTGCTCCGTGGCA
This sequence comes from Bifidobacterium breve, assembly GCA_945882475.1. Classification (GTDB taxonomy): domain Bacteria; phylum Actinomycetota; class Actinomycetes; order Mycobacteriales; family Mycobacteriaceae; genus Mycobacterium. Next base: position 7,198 of record CAMCWJ010000108.1, on the reverse strand, counting down.
ACGGAATTGCGCAGTGAAGGTACTGATCGAGGTGGACGGCGGGTCCCGCGGGAACCCGGGTCCGGCCGGTTTCGGTGCGGTGGTGTTCTCCGAGGACCACGCCAGGGTGCTGGCCGAGCGCAAGCAGGCGATCGGGCAGACCACGAACAACGTGGCGGAGTACCGCGGCCTGATCGCCGGCCTCGAGGAGGCGCACCGCCTGGGTGCCGACGAGGTGGCGGTATCGATGGACTCCAAGCTGGTGGTCGAGCAGATGACCGGGCGCTGGAAGGTCAAACACCCCGCGATGGCGGAGTTGCATCAGCAGGCCCGGTCGCTGGCGTCGACGTTCGGCTCGGTCAGCTACTCCTGGATTCCACGGGAGCGCAACACCCATGCTGATCGGCTGGCCAATGAAGCCATGGATGCCGCCGCTGGTTCGCCCGCCAGTGTCACCGCCGGCGATCCGCCGGCCAGTGTCACCGCCGGCGATCCGCCGGCCAGTGCGATCGCCGTTCAGCCGTCGGCCTGGACCGGCAATCGAGGCGGACCCACCCGCCTGTTGCTGCTGCGGCACGGACAGACCGAATTGTCGGTGCAGCGCCGCTATTCGGGCCGCGGGAACCCCGAACTCACCGACGTCGGCCGCCGTCAGGCCGCCGACGCCGCCCGCCATCTGGCCGCCAAGGGCGGCATCACGGCGGTGATCAGTTCCCCGCTGCAGCGGGCGCGCGACACCGCCGCCGCGGCCGCGGACGCCCTCGGCCTTGCCGTGGAGGTCGACGACGACCTGATCGAGACCGATTTCGGGGAGTGGGAAGGGCTGACGTTCCTCGAGGCGGCCGAGCGCCACCCCGATGTGCACGGTCGCTGGCTGCGCGACACCAGCCTGCGGCCGCCGGGTGGCGAGAGCTTCGATGAGGTCTGGGATCGGGTCCAGCGGGCCCGGGAACGAATCGTCGCCCGGCACGGCAGCGGCACCGTGCTGGTGGTCTCGCACGTCACGCCGATCAAGACGATGCTGCGGATCGCCCTGGGCGCCGGCGCCACGATCCTGCACCGGTTGCACCTGGACCTCGCGTCGCTGAGCATCGCCGAGTTCTACCCCGACGCGGGCGCCTCGGTGCGACTGGTCAACGACACCTCGTATCTTCAGGGCTGAACAGGAGAACCGATGTCCGAACCGACCGATGCCCCCCGCGGCCTGCACGACGGGACCGACCTGCGCCCGGCGATGACGCGGCGGCTGCACCGCCGAGCGGTCGCCCAGGGCGAGATCAGGATCCCGGCGGCGCCGGGCATGCTGGAGGAGTACGTCGCGATGTGCGACGACCTGTTCGCCTCGCTGGGCGTGCGGTTCAGCGCGGAGGAACTCGCACAGTTGCGCTCGGTGCTGGCGGGCCAACTCGCCGATGCGTATGCGGCCTCACCCCGATCGGACATCGTCATCACCTACGAGGCGCCGGTGGGTCTTTCGGTCAACTACCACGTCAAGGCGCAGTGGTTCACCGTCCAGGGCGCCTACGACAATTGGGTCGCCACCCGCGAGCCGCCTCTGTTCGGCACCGAACCGGACGCCCGGGTCTGGGCGCTGGCCGCTGACGCCGACAACCCGATCGCGTTCCCGATTCTTGACATCGGTGCCGGAACTGGACGCAACACCCTTGCTCTGGCCCGCCGCGGACACCCGGTCGACGCCGTCGAGATGACCGAGAAATTTGCCGACATCCTTCGGACCGAAGCCCAGCGGGAGTCCCTTGGAATCCGGGTCATCCAGCGCGACGTGTTCGAAACCCTGGAGGACCTGCGCCGCGACTACCAACTGATACTCCTCTCGGAGGTGGTGTCGGACTTCCGCACCACCGAGCAACTCAGTGGCGTCTTCGACCTCGCCGCGCACTGTTTGGCGCCCGGCGGGCAACTGGTGTTCAACATCTTTTTGGCGCGTGACGGCTATACCCCCGACGATGCGGCGCGCGAGCTCGGCCAGCAGTGCTACACCTCGATCTTCACCGCCACCGAACTTGCGGGTGCGGCAAGCCCTCACCCGCTGCACCTGATCGCCGATGACTCGGTTCACGATTACGAGAAGGATCACCTGCCGGCCGACAAATGGCCTCCCACCAGTTGGTATGCCAACTGGGTCAGCGGTCTCGACGTCTTCGACGTGCCCCGCGGAGACTCCCCGATCGAGTTGCGCTGGCTGGTCTACCGCAAGGCTTACTGACCCGTGCTCGCCGAATTGCGCCTCGGCGCGCTACGTTGGTAACGCGGACGAGTTGGCCGGGCGGCCGCGGCCTGCGGAAACGCGGGTCGAGGAAAGTCCGGACTTCCTAGAGCAGGGTGATTGCTAACGGCAATCCGGGGTGACCCGCGGGACAGTGCCACAGAGAACAGACCGCCGCCGCTGATGTTTGGGCGGCGGTAAGGGTGAAACGGTGCGGTAAGAGCGCACCAGCATCCCGGGTGACCGGGATGGCTCGGCAAACCCCACCCGGAGCAAGGCCAAGAGGTCGCACCCCGTGCCTTCGGGCTCAGGGTTCGACTGCGCAGGCGTTTGAGGGCTGCTCGCCCGAGCCTGCGGGTAGGCCGCTAGAGGCACCCGGCAACGGGTGTCGGAGATGGATGGTCGCCGCCGCGCCGCCTGGCGGCGCGGAACAGAATCCGGCTTACAGGCTGGCTCGTCCGCCCCTACGGGCCTCGCGAACGGTGCGGCGCAGTTCGCTGAGCGCGTCGTCGACTCGGGCGCGGGCCCGGTCGGCCTGTTCAGTCTCGCGTTGGTAGAGCAGGCCGTAGGTGAAGGTGTCTTCGCCGGCCGCGAGCGCAGCGTCGGCCTGGGTCAGCAGGTGCTCCTGGCTGACCACGCTGTCCTGATGGTCGCCGAGGAGGGTCTGGATGGTCTTCGACCGGCTGGCCACCTTCGCATCACCGGTGGCGGCCGCCACGTAGCGAAGTCGCTTGGCGGCCTTGCGGATTCGGTGCAGCGCGTCGTCCTTAGCTGCGCCTTCGGCGGCTCTGGCCGCCCTGGTGGCGTTGCGTACCTTCCGATAGCTCGACGCGATGGACGCCGGCGGGCGGTCGACCTCCGCGGGGGCGGGTTGCGTTACGACGAGGCCGTCGAGGGCGTCGAGCATCCTGAAGTAGCGGGCTGAGCGCATGGCCGTCAGCGACCGCCGCAGCCCGGCCTGATACCGCCGCCGGGCGCCCTCGACCAACCGCTCGCGCACCGGCCCGCGCACCAGTTCCGCGGGCAGCTCGTCCAGTGCCCGGGCAAAACGTTCGGCCAGCACCTCGGCGTCCCGGGCGGTGCCCAGCACCGCGGCCAGTTCGCGAAGTTCGCCAAGGACCCAGGCGTCGTCGGTCAGGCCGAAGGCATCCTCGGCGGCCTGCAGCAGGCTGCGGATCTGGCGGGTGGCCACCCGCATCTGGTGCACCGAGTCGTAGGCGTCCGCGCGCACCGCGCGATCCCACTCCAGCAGGCGCTCGACCTGTTCGGCGACGGCGCGATGGACCGGGTCGGACGGTGGTTCGGAGCGCTGCGGTGCGGCATCGCCGAGCACCTTCGCCAGTTTCGAGCCGTGGCCCGCCGGGACGGCCCCGGCGTCGAGCAGGCGGTTGCACAGTCGGGCCAGGATGTCGTGCGCGCCCGTCGCCTCGGCGTCGACGAGCTCGAGTTCCCATTCCCGCCACTGCTGTTCGGTACCGGTGCTGGAGTTCTGCGAATCGATGCACCAGGCATGCACCCGGTCATCGCAGAATTCGGCCAGCGGGGTGCCGTCGGGGCCGTGCAGCAGGGTGACGTCGCGGGCGGTGGCGATGCGCGCCACCGGGACCAGCGGACGGCCGCGCACGACGGCGGCCACGACGTCGATCAGTTCGCCGGGGACCTCGGCAGCGCCGGAGTCTGGCCCGAGTGGGGCGTGGATCTCGGTGCGGGCATCCGGTCCCGACGGCAGCTTCAGGTGCCAGCCCGCGTCGGGCCCACCGGTGCGGCGGCGCAGGGTGATCCGGCGGGTGGCGAGTTCGTGGCCGGCGGTGTCGAAGTACACCGCTTCCAACGATTGCGTCGGCAGCCGATCGGCCCGGGTGATCAGCGAAAGCCCGTCGAACGACGGGGTTACCGCGCCGTCAGTGACGTCGAACTTTCGCTCCACCTCAAGATGCCGCGATGAGCCACCTGACTTCGCCATCTCCACCTTCCCCTCGCGCCTCCCACCCGCGACGGGAGCGCGGCTGGGGTCGCACATCGTCGCACACCAAGGTGAACACCCCCGCCGGACGCGACCGGCGGATCAGAAGCTGTGCTCCTCGGCGGGAAATGCCCCGCTGGCCACCTCGTCGGCGTATTGCGTTGCGGCACGGTGCAATTCGGAACGCACATCACCGAATCGCTTAACGAACCTGGCGGTCTTGCCGCTGGTGAGGCCGGCCATGTCCTGCCACACCAGAACCTGGGCGTCGCAGTGTCGCCCGGCGCCGATGCCGATGGTCGGGATGGTGAGCTTGCCGGTGATCTGAGTCGCGAGCTCAGCCGGAACCATCTCCATCACGACCGCGAACGCACCCGCCTCCTGCACCGCGATCGCGTCGGCGATGGTCTGCTCTGCCGCGTCGCCGCGGCCCTGCACTCGGAATCCGCCGAGGCCGTTGACGCTCTGCGGGGTGAAGCCGATGTGGGCCATCACCGGGATGCCGGCTGTGCTGAGCGTCGCGATCTGCTCGGCGACGCGCTCGCCGCCCTCAAGTTTGACCGCGTGCGCGCCGGCCTCCTTGAGGAATCGGGTAGCGGTGGCCAGGGCCTGGGTCGGCCCGGCTTCGTAGCTGCCGAACGGCAGGTCCGCCACCACCAGTGCGTGCTTGGCGCCGCGGACCACTCCCCGCACCAGGGGGATGAGTTCGTCGACCGTGACGCCCACGGTGGTGTCGTATCCGTAGACCACATTGGCGGCGGAGTCGCCGACGAGCAGCACGGGGATGCCGGCCTCGTCGAAAACCCGCGCGCTGGAGTAGTCGTAGGCCGTGAGCATCGCCCACCGGTGGCCCTCGGCCTTCATCTGATGCAGGTGATGGGTGCGGATCCGGGTGCGGACTTCGGCGCTTGCGCCGTAGAGCGGTTGCTCGGACTGGGCAGAATCGGACTGGGCAGAATCGGACTGGGCAGGCGCGGCCATGGTCTTATCGGACATGGTGTTATCCAATGTTCGTCGGGTCGATCCTCGTGGCCCATCCGGGTCCCCGGGTTCGTGTGACGTCTTTAATTGTGCCACCGTCGGGGGCCCGGGTGAATTTGTCCGAGAGTGCCCTTGCTCACACTCGCACGGCCCTACCATCGTCTGATGCAGCACCTGCAGCGACTCAGTGGACTCGACGCCAGCTTCCTCTATTTGGAGACCCCTACCCAACCGCTGCACGTCTGCTCGGTGCTCGAACTCGATGCCGCGACCATCCCGGGCGGCTACAGCTTCGAGAGCCTGCGCGAGCACTTGGCCGAGCGCCTCACAGCCATCCCGACGTTCCGGGAGAAGCTGGCCAACAGCTTCCTCAACCTCGACCACCCGGTGTGGGTGGAGGACGACGACTTCGATCTCGTACGTCATCTGCACCGCATCGGCCTGCCCGCTCCCGGCGGCCGCGAAGAACTCAGCGAGATCTGTGGTCACCTGGCGTCGCTGCCGCTGGACCGGCGACATCCGCTGTGGGAGATGTGGGTCATCGAAGGCCTCGACGGCAAGGACACCCGAAAGGGTGGACGCCTGGCGGTGCTGACCAAGATCCATCACGCGGCCGTTGACGGCGTCACCGGAGCCAACCTGATGTCGCAGCTGTGCAGCACCGAACCGAAGGCCCCGCCACCGGTGCCGGTGCCGGCGGCGGCCGGCGCCGACGCCAATCCCGTGCGTATCGCACTCGGCGGTCTTGGCCGGTTCGCGAGCAGGCCGGTGCGACTGGCGACCAGCGTGCTGCCGGCCACCGTATCGACCGTGGTGGAAACCGTGCGGCGGGCCGCCGGCGGACGGGCGATGGCCTCCCCGTTCGCCGCGCCGCAGACCCCGTTCAACGCCAGCGTGACCGCACACCGCAATGTGGCCCTGTGCCAACTCGACCTGGCTGACGTCAAGAAGGTCAAGGACCATTTCGGTGTCAAGGTCAACGACGTGGTGATGGCTCTGGTGTCGGGGGTACTGCGGCGATACCTGGCCGACCGCGACGAACTGCCCGAGAGCAGCCTCGTGGCGATGGTGCCGGTGTCGGTGCACGACCGCTCCGACCGGCCCGGGCGCAATCAGGTCTCGGGAATGTTCACCAGCCTTCAAACACAGATCAACGACCCCGGCGAGCGGTTGCGCGCGATCGCCGGGGGCAACTCCACGGCCAAGGAGCACAGCTCGGCGATCGGTGCCTCCCTGCTGCAGGACTGGAGTCAGTTCGCCGGACCGGCGGTCTTCGGCGTCGCGATGCGGGTGTACGCGCAAAGCAGTCTGACCGAGACCAGGCCGGTGCATAACCTCGTGGTGTCGAACGTGCCCGGGCCGCAGATCCCGCTGTACTTCCTCGGCGCCGAGGTGCAGGCGATGTACCCGCTCGGCCCGATATTCCACGGCGCCGGCCTCAACATCACCGTGATGTCGCTCAACGGCACCCTCAACGTCGGGCTTATCTCCTGCCCGGAACTGCTGCCCGACCTGTGGGACATGGCTGACGCCTTTCCGGTCGAGATGAAGGCGTTGATCGCGGCCACCGGGCGGGCACCGGCCGGCCGGCACTAAAAACGCCCAAGGCTCGGCCCCGAGAGCGCCCGGAGCCGCCGTTACCAGGCACAGCGGCCAAGCATGGCAGCATGTCAGCCATGAGGCTCCACCGTCGCCCCCGCCTGATGCGCACCGCGATCGCGCTGCCCGCCGTGGCCGTCCTGCTGTCGTCGAGCGCCGGCTGTGGGAGCGTGGTCCCCGGGAAAGCGGTGCTCGCCGAGCCGAAGATCGGCCAGGAAGTCCAGTGGGGGCCCTGCCGGCCGGTGGGCGGGGGTGGTGAGGCGCTGCCGATCCCGTCCGGGGCGCAGTGCGGCAAGATCGCCGTCCCGGTGGACTACGCCAACCCCGACGGCGCCGTCGCGACCCTGGCGCTGGTCCGGTTTCCCGCCACCGGAGAGAAGATCGGCTCGCTGATCATCAACCCGGGTGGGCCGGGGGAGTCCGGCATCGAGGCGGCCGCCGGCATCGTC
>CAMCWJ010000107.1 GCA_945882475.1 Bifidobacterium breve | reverse complement strand
CCGGCAGGGGTGGTCGCCGACCCGGAAGTCGCCCCGCCGGTTGACGTGGCGCCGGTTGACGTGGCGCCGGTTGACGTGGTGCCGGTTGACGTGGCGCCGGTTGACGTGGCGCCGGTTGACGTGATGCTCACCGATCAACCAGTGGAGGTCGACCCGATCGGGGATTCTGTCGCGGTATCCGACGCCGACGACACCGATGTGGCGGACGGCGGACGCGGTGGTTTGAATCCGCTGCCGTGGTGGCGTTCGGGCGCCGCCGGCGGGGCCCTTTCGGACACCGACCCTGTGATCGCGCCGATTGCGGTTGTGGTGGATAGCCCCGCACCGAGCGAGATAACCGCCCCTGAACTGGTGACTAGCGAGACGACGGTGGCAACGGTCTCGCCGACGCTGTTCTCCACGCCGGTGCTGGCCACCCCCGCTCAGGTTGTCAGAACGGTGGGTATCAGGGTCGCGCAAGTGCTCGACCGGACCGCTGACTGGTTGGGTGCCCTGCCGGCCAACCCGGTGACGGACTTCTTGTCCGGGGCGTTGCTATTGGTGCGCCGCACGCTTTTGCCGGGGGTGCCCAACATCCCGTCGGCGCGTGTTGCCAACACCTGGGCTGTCGAAGGCAGCCCCGGTGCCACGACTGAGGCGGTGTTCACCGTCACCCTGGGCAGGGCCTACGACACACCGATCACCCTGTCGTATGCCACCACCGCGCCCTCCCCACTGGGCTTCGTCCGTAACCTTCTCGAGGGCGACCTGGTCGAGGGCGCCACCCCGGGGCAGGACTTCACGGCGCAGACCGGCACGCTGACCTTCGCGCCCGGGCAAACCTCCCAGCAGGTGTCGATCCCGGTCCTCGGTGACACGATCGAAGAACCGAACGAGATTTTCGGCCTGACGGTCTACGCAGAGGTGCCCGCCGGGTCACCGGCTCAAGCAATACCGGGGAATGCCCGTGAAACGGCCCGATCGGCCGCAGCAACAGGTGTGACCCTGATTAACCTTGCCTCGGCCGACGGCGAGATCAAGCAGGGCCGGGAGTTCAGAGTTAAGAACCTGACCCAATTCCCGGTGAAATACGACGGGCCGGCCGGTTACGGGCCTGCCATCGACGGGATCCTGAATACCGGAGAGACGGCGATCTTCAATGTGCCCGAGGACAAAGGCTGGCCGGCGAAGGAAATTACCTCAACCGTCAAGTATTCGGCTGTGGGATCCACCGAGCCCATCGAGTACGAATTAGGCCTTCGGGCAAGTTTCGTCGGCTCGTACTTTGCCGTCCCCACTTCTTACACCGACTGCACAAGGAATGGCCAAACCTGCGCGGGATACCGTGGCGGCCCCGGCGACGTCGGCGCCGCCCGGCCACAGGATGCTCGATTGGGGTTCGGTGACACCAACCTGGTGACCCTCGTAGATAACCCGGACACCAAGGTCACCATCGGGGCGGATAACCGTAAGCTCCAGGAACAACTCTTGGGGTTGTGCGACGGGGGCGGCGCGGACTGCAAATTCGCGGCCGACAAGGACGGCAGCAACCAGCCCATGACGCCAACTAGCGGATACGGGCTCGCCCACCTGCCGACTGGATTCTCACCGATCGTCAACGGCTCAAATCAGAATTCCGATACCAGCATCACTGTCACTGACGCCGCCACTCAAGGGACCACCTGGTCGATCAGCAGCTCCCTGAAACCGAAGTTCGCATTTCTGGACAAGATTGTCGAGGCGACCATCTCCGGCAGCTACGGCGGCAGCAGCTCGGCCACGCACACCTTCAGTCAAACCACCAAGGTCGTTGCCCAGCCTGGCGAAACCGCTTATATCTTCACCGCCACCCCAGTGCTTCGCTACACCGGAACCTGGACGGTGAAGCTGGGCAACACCACGTACACCCTGACCGACACCTATATCGACCGCCCCAACCCGTCTGGCATCGCCCCACTGATCGTCTACACATGCAAAACCGGATCCGACAATTGCATAACCGCACAGAACGGCAAGGTGCCCGCCGATCTCCCGGGCGTGCCTCCACCTCTGCCCGGCACCACTCAGGGCGCCGGGCGCGAGACCCGCGACGTGTGACGACCACGGCCAGCCCGAAACCGGCGGCCCTAGAGTAAGGGCGTGAGCGAAAAGCCGACCCTGATGTTGCTCGACGGCAATTCGCTGGCGTACCGGGCCTTCTACGCACTGCCCGCGGAGAACTTCAAGACCCGCAACGGTCTAACCACCAACGCCGTCTACGGGTTCACGGCAATGCTGATCAACCTCTTGCGCGACGAGGGCCCCACCCACATCGCCGCCGCGTTCGACGTCTCCCGGCAGACCTTCCGGGCCGATCGATTCCCGGAATACAAGGCCACCCGCAGTGCGACGCCGGATGAGTTCCGCGGCCAGATCGACATCACCAAGGAGGTGCTGGGGGCTCTGGGCATCACCGTGCTGGCCGAGCCCGGCTTCGAGGCCGACGACATCATCGCCACCCTGGCTACTCAGGCCGATGCGGCCGGCTACCGGGTGCTGGTGGTCACGGGCGACCGTGACGCGCTGCAACTGGTGAACTCCGACGTCACCGTTCTCTACCCAATCAAGGGCGTCAGCACGCTGACTCGCTACACCCCCGACGCGGTAGTGGAGAAGTACGGTCTGACACCCGAGCAGTACCCCGACTTCGCCGCACTGCGCGGTGACCCCAGTGACAACCTGCCCGGCATTCCCGGCGTGGGGGAGAAGACCGCCGCCAAGTGGATCGTCGAGTACGGCTCCCTTCAGGGGTTGGTGGACAACGTCGACACCGTGCGCGGCAAGGTCGGGGATTCGTTGCGGGAGAACCTCTCCACCGTGGTGCTCAACCGCGAACTCACCCACCTGGTTCGCGATGTTCCGCTGGCCCAGACCCCGGACACCCTGGGTCTGCTGCCGTGGGATCGCGACAAAATTCATCAACTCGTCGACGACCTCGAGTTCCGGGTGCTGCGCGACCGGCTGTTCGAGACCCTGGCCACCGCCGAACCGGAGGTCGAGGATGGCTTCGATGTGCGCGGCGATGCCCTGGAACCCGGCACGGTGGCGGCGTGGCTGGCCGAACACGCCAGCGGCACAGCACGGTCCGGCCTCGCCGTGGTCGGGACGCATGCGGTCTATGACGGTGACGCCACCGCGCTGGCGATTGCGACTGCCGACGGTGATGGCGCCTACATCGACACCGCCACCCTGACGCCCGAGGATGAGGCGGCGCTGGCGGCCTGGTTGGCGAACCCGGATGCGCCGAAAGCGTTGCACGAGGCCAAGAGTGCGATGCACGATCTCGCCGGGCGAGGCTGGACGCTGGCCGGGGTGACCTCCGACACCGCGCTGGCCGCCTATGTAGTGCGGCCGGGGCAGCGCAGCTTCACCCTCGACGACTTGTCGGTGCGCTATCTGAAGCGCGAATTGCGCGCCGAAGAGCCGGAGCAGCAACAGCTTTCGCTTCTCGATGACAGCGACGGCGTCGACGGCCAAGCGGTTCAGACGCTGATCCTTCGGGCCCGCGCCGTCACTGATCTTGCCGTCGCGCTCGATGACGAACTGGCCCGCATCGACTCCACGGCGCTCCTGGGCGAGATGGAGCTTCCCGTGCAGTCGGTACTCGCCGATCTCGAAACCCGCGGCATCGCAGTCGATCGCGACAAACTCGAGGAGTTGCAGAGCGAGTTCGGCGACCAGATCCGGGACGCCGCCGAGGCGGCGTACGCGGTGATCGGCAAGGAGATCAACCTCGGTTCGCCCAAGCAGTTGCAGGTCGTGCTGTTTGACGAGTTGGAGATGCCGAAGACCAAGAAGACCAAGACCGGCTACACCACCGATGCCGACGCCCTGCAGTCATTGTTCGACAAGACCGCGCACCCGTTCCTCGAGCACCTGCTGGCCCACCGCGACGTGACCCGCCTGAAGGTCACCGTCGACGGCCTGTTGAAGTCGACTGCCCCCGACGGCCGGATCCACACCACGTTCAACCAGACCATCGCCGCCACCGGTCGGCTGTCCTCGACCGAACCGAATCTGCAGAACATCCCGGTTCGCACCGACGCGGGCCGTCGCATTCGCGACGCGTTCTGCGTTGGATCAGGCGGGGATGTCGTCTTCGCCGAGTTGATGACCGCGGACTACAGCCAGATCGAGATGCGGATCATGGCGCATCTGTCCGGGGATGAGGGACTCATCGAGGCCTTCCGCACCGGGGAGGACCTGCACTCCTTCGTCGGCTCCCGGGCGTTCGGGGTGCCGATCGACGAGGTGACTCCGGAGTTGCGCCGCCGGGTCAAGGCGATGTCCTACGGCCTGGCCTACGGGTTGAGCGCCTACGGCCTTGCCGCGCAACTCAAAATCTCCACCGACGAGGCCAAGGAGCAGATGGACGCCTACTTCGCCCGGTTCGGCGGGGTGCGCGACTACCTGGAGGGGGTCGTCGAGCAGGCGCGCAAGGACGGCTACACCTCAACGGTGTTGGGCCGCCGGCGCTACCTGCCCGAACTCGACAGCAGCAACCGTCAACTCCGGGAGTCCGCGGAACGCGCGGCATTGAACGCCCCGATCCAGGGCAGCGCCGCCGACATCATCAAGGTCGCCATGATCGAGGTCGACCGGGCCATCCGTGATGCGGGCCTCGAGTCACGGATGCTGCTGCAGGTGCATGACGAGTTGCTGTTCGAGGTGGCGCCGGGGGAGCGCGAGGCCCTTGACCTGCTGGTGCGCGAGAAGATGGGCAGCGCCTACCCGCTGGATGTGCCGCTGGAGGTCTCGGTGGGTTACGGCCGCAGCTGGGACGCGGCCGCGCACTGACCGTTCGTGACTGGCGCGCAGCCTAGCCTCGGTCGGTTCAGTGCACCGGGAACCGATACCCGCCGAGATCGTGCAGTACCGGTTCGGCCGCCGCGCGCGCGGCCAGCACACCGTGGGCCTCTTCGTTCTGCAGCGCATACACCCGCTCGTCACCGAACCCGCGATCGATCCGGTCCCGCACGTAGGCCAACTCCACCACCTGCTGGGTGAACCGTTTCACCGCCGATCCGGCGGGCCTCCCGCCGGCGCGCAATGCGGTCTGGACCGCGATCTTCCGTGATTCGATGGACCCCAGCCAGGTTGCCTCGGTCGGCGTGACCAAACCGTTGGCCACCATCCCCGGCAGCTTTTCGGCGATGATCCGGCGCTCCCGTCGGCGGCTGGCCACGGCCAGGGCGATCGCCAACGCGAAGACCGGCATCATCCACAACACGTAGACCCCGAGGTAGGCCTTGGCGCCCAGCAGTGCCGAACCGTTCCACAGTCCGTGCATCACCACCGCTGCGATGTAGCCGATCAGCACGCAGCATGTCTTGGCCACGAGATTGCGTTGCTGCAGCGCGAAATACACGCCGATGCCGATCATGGTGGTGAAGAACGGGTGGGCGAAAGGCCCGATCACCAACCGAAGCCCGGCGACGGCTAGTGAGCCGGCCGGCGTCTCGCCGTTGGCGATGTAGAAGATGTTCTCCAGCCATCCGAACCCGATCGCGGTGATCCCGGCGTAGACCAGGCAGTCGGTCAACGTATTGAGTTCGTGGCGGCGCCGTCCAGTCATCATCAGCAGCAGGAAAAGGCCCTTGGCGGCCTCTTCCACCAGGGGCGCGGCGATCGCGATGGTGGCGAAGTTCGAGTCGTCCGCACCGGTCGACAGTGCGGTGTCGATCAGGGCCTCGAGCACGATCGAGAGCACGATCGCCACCGAGGCGCCCCACAGGAAGGCCATCAGGAGCAGTCGGGGTGGTTCCGGCTCCCAGCGGTCAAGCCAGAGGTAGCACAGCACCACCAGCGTCATCGACACGGTGGACAGGGCGAACCCCAGCGCAGTCCCGCCGGGGTTGACCGCGGTCAGCAGGGTCAGGAACAGGCCGGCGATCGTTCCGAGCGCAATGATCGCGGCCAGTGGGGCGCCGACTTTGCGGACCGGCCGCGGATACGGCGGCAGTGTGGCGTAGGGCACCGGAGAAGAGTAGCTGTGGCGGCCCCGGGTTTGGCCAGCTAGGGCTCGGTCGAGTACGCTCAGCCGGTACTCGTGTGCGCTACTGCGGGTTACAGCATCATTCACTGTCCCTACGACCTACGCTGTCCGGAGCAACCCAACAATATGCCCAGTCCCACCATCACCTCGCCGCAAGTAGCCATCAATGACATCGGCTCGGCTGAGGACTTCCTCGCCGCTATCGACAAGACCATCAAGTACTTCAACGATGGCGACATCGTCGAGGGGACCATCGTCAAGGTGGACCGGGACGAGGTCCTGCTCGACATCGGTTACAAGACCGAAGGCGTCATCCCGTCCCGCGAGCTCTCCATCAAGCACGACGTCGACCCCAACGAAGTGGTGTCCGTCGGCGATGAGATCGAGGCCCTCGTCCTCACCAAGGAGGACAAGGAAGGCCGGCTGATCCTGTCCAAGAAGCGTGCTCAGTACGAGCGCGCCTGGGGCACCATCGAGGCTCTCAAGGAGAAGGACGAGGCCGTCAAGGGCACCGTCATCGAGGTCGTCAAGGGCGGCTTGATCCTCGACATCGGTCTGCGCGGCTTCCTGCCCGCCTCCCTGGTCGAGATGCGCCGGGTTCGCGATCTGCAGCCCTACATCGGCAAGGAGATCGAAGCCAAGATCATCGAGCTGGACAAGAACCGCAACAACGTGGTGCTGTCCCGGCGCGCCTGGCTTGAGCAGACCCAGTCCGAGGTCCGCAGCGAGTTCCTCAACCAGTTGGTCAAGGGCGCGGTTCGCAAGGGCGTGGTGTCCTCGATCGTCAACTTCGGGGCGTTCGTCGATCTCGGCGGGGTCGACGGCCTGGTGCACGTTTCCGAGCTGTCCTGGAAGCACATCGATCATCCGTCCGAGGTAGTCACGGTCGGCGACGAGGTCACCGTCGAGGTGCTCGACGTCGACATGGACCGCGAACGGGTCTCGTTGTCGCTCAAGGCAACTCAGGAAGATCCGTGGCGGCACTTCGCCCGCACCCACGCGATTGGGCAGATCGTTCCGGGCAAGGTCACCAAGCTGGTGCCGTTCGGTGCGTTCGTCCGCGTCGAGGAGGGCATCGAGGGTCTGGTGCACATCTCCGAGTTGGCCGAGCGCCACGTCGAGGTGCCCGATCAGGTGGTGGCCGTCGGTGACGACGCCATGGTCAAGGTCATCGACATCGATCTGGAGCGTCGCCGCATCTCGCTGAGCCTCAAGCAGGCCAACGAGGACTACACCGAGGAGTTCGATCCGTCGAAGTACGGCATGGCCGACAGCTACGACGAGGCGGGCAACTACATCTTCCCCGAGGGCTTCGACTCCGAGACCAACGAATGGCTCGATGGTTTCGACAAGCAGCGTTCCGAGTGGGAGGCCCGCTACGCCGAGGCCGAGCGTCGGCACAAGATGCACACCACGCAGATGGAGAAGTTCGCCGCTGCCGACGCTGCCGCCGCCGAGGCGGGTCCGATCGAGGGCAGCAGCAGCTCGTCGTCGAGTTCCAGCTCGTCCTCCGACGACGAGTCGGCCGGCGGTTCCCTGGCCGGGGACGCCCAACTGGCGGCCCTGCGCGAGAAGCTTTCCGGCAACTCCTAACACGCCGACCCCGACGGGCCACAACGGATGCTGCGCATCGGCCTGACCGGCGGCATCGGTGCCGGGAAATCGACGGTGTCGTCGACCTTCGCCGGCTGCGGCGGGGTGATCGTCGACGGCGACGTCATCTCCCGCGAGGTGGTGGCACCCGGAACCCCGGGCCTGGCGGCGCTGGTCGATCACTTCGGCGGTGAGATCCTGCTACCCGACGGCGCACTGAACCGTCCGGCGCTGGCGGCCAGGGCATTCGGCGATGACGCTCAGCGTACGAAGCTCAACGAAATCGTGCATCCGCTGGTCGCGAGTCGGCGTGCTGAGATCGTCGCGGCGGTGTCCGAGGACCAGGTGATCGTCGAGGACATCCCGCTGCTGGTCGAATCCCGGATGGCGCCGCTGTTCCCGCTGGTGGTGGTGGTCTACACCGATCCGGACGTACGACTGGCCCGGCTGCTCGACATTCGCGGCATGGACGAGACCGACGCCCGCGCCCGGATCGCCGCCCAGGCCACCGACGAGCAACGCCGCGCGGTGGCCGACGTCTGGCTGGACAACTCGGGCACCGAGGGCGAGCTTGTCGAGCGCGCCCGGGAGTTGTGGTACCAGCGGATCCTGCCGTTCGCCCACAACATCGCCACCCGCACGCCGGCACCCGGCCCGCACCCCGTGGTGGCGGCCGATCCCGGCTGGCCCGCCGCGGCTGCG
Organism: Bifidobacterium breve; assembly: GCA_945882475.1. GTDB lineage: Bacteria > Actinomycetota > Actinomycetes > Mycobacteriales > Mycobacteriaceae > Mycobacterium. The sequence goes on along the minus strand of CAMCWJ010000107.1, from coordinate 176 downwards.
CGCATCCTGGCCCGGCTGAACACCACTTGCGGACACCGCGCGCTGCGGATCGATCACATCGGCTCGACCGCGATCGCCGGGATGGACGCGCGCGACGTGATCGACGTCCAAGTCACCGTCGCCTCGATGGAGGTGGCCGACGAACTCGCCGAGGACCTGCTGCGGGCCGGATACCC
>CAMCWJ010000106.1 GCA_945882475.1 Bifidobacterium breve | reverse complement strand
CCGGTGCGCAAGCGTTCCGGCTTGCCGGGCGGATGCAGCGGATAGGAGAACAGCGTCAGTGCCGCCACCGGTGTGCCGTCCGCCACCGCCATCGACGTCAGCCGGCCCCCGTAGGAATGTCCGCCCGCGATCACCGGCCCGTCGGTAAGGGTCGCGGCCAGCGCGACGGCCTCGGCGATCCCGGCCGAATCGGCGGCGGCCGACCCCGACGGCGGGCCCGTGGGCCGACGCCGCCGGAAGGGCAGGTTGTAGCGGACCGCCAGCCAGCCCCGCCGGGCCCACTCGTCGCAGATTCGGATCAGCAGTGGCGAATCCCGGTCGCCGCCGGCGCCATGGGCGAGCAGCACCACCCCGACCGGGTCGCCGCCGGGCCGGTGCGCGACGCCGGCGATCGACTCGAGGCTGCCGCTGATGGTCACCCCAGCCGGAACAGCGCGGACACCGGGCCGTGCCCGCCGCCGAGCGGGTAGGCCGCCCGCAGGCACTCGGTCACCCAGGCCTTGCCGAACGCGACCGCCTCCGGCATCGGGTAGCCGTGTGCCAGCGCGCAGGCGGTGGCCGCCGCCAGGGTGTCCCCGGCGCCATGGTCGTGGGGGGTGTCGATCCGGGGCGCGTCGAACTCGTGAAAGTCGTTGCCGTCGTAAAGCACATCGGCGCTGTGCGACGCCGACCGCAGGTGGCCGCCCTTCACCAGCGCCCACCGTGGTCCGAGGTCGTGCAAGGCCCGCGCGGCGTCCCGCTGGGTGGCGGCGTCGACGACGTCGATGCCCACCAGCAGGCGCACCTCGTCGAGGTTCGGTGTGACCAGCGAGGCCAGCGGGAACAACTCGGTGCGCAGGGTGTCCAGCGCCGAGGTGTGCAGCAGTGGATCGCCGTGCATCGAGGCGCAGACCGGATCCACAACGAACGGGACCACTCCGGCCAGGCCCAGGTCGCGCCAGGTGCCGGCCACCGTCTCGATGATCTCCGTCGACGCGAGCATCCCGGTTTTGGCCGCCTGGAAGCCGATGTCGGTGGCCACCGCTTCGATCTGGCCGGCGATGATGTCGGTGGGGATCTCGTGAAAACCTTTGACGCCCAGCGAGTTCTGTACCGTCACCGCCGTCACGGCGACCAGCGAATGAACGCCCAGCAGGGCGAACGTGCGCATGTCGGCCTGAAGTCCGGCCCCGCCGCCGGAGTCCGTCCCGGCGATGCTGAGCACCCGCAACGGAGTGCGGCCGGGCGGGGTCAGTGGGAGGCCCGGCGGGGTCTGTGGGAGCGCGGCCATGGCAGGACCACGCTAGCAGCGGCCGACGGGAGGCCGCACGGTTTCGCGCGGCGCTGCGGTAGCTTCGGGCTGTGCCTGCGACGGAATTGACCAACCGCCAGATCGTGTTGCGCCGCCGACCTGTCGGTCTTCTCGGCCCCGACGACACCGAACTCGTCACCTCGGCCGCACCCCGCCCGGCCGAGGGTGAGGCACTGCTGCGAACCACCTACGTCGGCCTCGATGCGGCTGTCCGCACCTGGCTCAACGATCAGCGCGGCTACCTGCCGCCGGTCGGGTTGGGGGAGGTGATCCGGTCGGCGGGCGTCGGCGAGGTCGTCGAATCCCGTTGCGACGCGTACAAAGTCGGCGACATCGTGACCACTTTGACCGGATTCCAGGACTACGTGATCATCCGGGACGACGTGTTCAGCACGCCCATTCCCGGTGAGAGCGACCAGGCGGCGATCCTGTCGGTGTACGGCTCGGGTGGCGCAACCGCTTACTTCGGGATGACCGAGATCGGCCGGCCGCAGCCCGGTGACACCGTGGTGGTCTCAGCGGCCGCGGGTGCCACCGGGTCGATCGCCGGACAGGTAGCCAAGATTGCCGGAGCCCGGGTGATCGGTATCGCCGGCGGAGGAGACAAGTGCCGAACTGTCGTGGCGGACTTCGGCTTCGACGCGTGCATCGACTACAAGAACGACGACCTGCCCGCTGCACTCAAGCAGCACTGCCCCAGGGGGGTCGACGTCTACTTCGATAACGTCGGGGGAGAAATCCTCGACGCGGTACTCGGCCGGCTCGCGCCGAAGGCCCGGGTGGTGCTCTGCGGGGTGATCTCGAGCTACCTGACCGGTGAGCACCCGGGTCCGGCTAACTACGTCAATCTGCTCGCCAAGACGGCGTCGATGCAGGGGTTCAACGCGCTGGACATGTGGGACCGGTTCGATGACGCCTTCGCTGATCTGCGCCGCTGGGGACAGGAGGGCCGACTGCGCCACCGCTCGACCATCCTGGAGGGTCTGGAGTCATGCGTCGATGCGCTCAACGGACTGTTCACCGGGGCCAATATCGGCAAAATGCTGGTTAAGGTCAGCGAGCCCTCGACGCGCTGAGTCCTGCGCGCCGCAGATCAACCAGCACCGGGGCATGATCGCTGGGGGACTTGCCTTTTCGTTCCTCGCGGACGATCTCGGCATGCGTCACCTGGTTCGCCAGCGCGGGTGAGGCAAGGATGAAATCAATCCGCATGCCCTCGCGGCGTGGGAAGCGCAGTTGGGTGTAGTCCCAGTAGGTGTAGGTGCCGGGACCCGGTGCGAACGGCCGGACCACGTCGGTGAACGTCGCCTCGATCGCCGCGAACGCCTGCCGTTCCGGTTCGGTGACGTGCGTGCTGCCCTGGAACAGGTCTACGTTCCACACGTCCTCGTCGCGCGGCGCGATGTTCCAGTCGCCGGCCAGCGCGATCTGCGCCCCGGCGTCGCTGCGGATCCAGGACTCGGCGGTATCCCGCAGTGCGGCAAGCCAGTCCAGTTTGTAGCGGTAGTGCGGATCTTCGATGGTCCGGCCGTTGGGCACATACAGGCTCCACACCCGCACACCGGCGCAGGTGGCACCGATCGCGCGTGCCTCGGCCCGGGCCTCCGCGCCGTCCTTGCCCCACGGCGGCTGACCCTCGAAACCGACTTGCACATCGTCAAAGCCGACCCTCGAGGCGATCGCCACCCCGTTCCACTGGTCGTACCCGCTGTGCGCCACCTCGTAGCCCGCCGCCAGGAAGGTCATCACCGGAAACTGCGCGTCGGCGCACTTGGTCTCCTGCATCGCCAGCACATCCACGTCGGCTCGCACCAGCCAGTCGACCACCCGGTCCACCCGGGTGCGGACGGAATTGACGTTCCAGGTCGCGACCCGCAGCGTCTCAGCAGACATGGCTACAGGCTAGAGGGCGACCAACCGGCGGGCATCGAGGTAGCGCGCGCGGTGATGCAATCCGAACCCCAGCGAGGTGTACAGCGCGACGGCGGCGTCGTTGTCGGCAAGCACCTGCACATAGGCCCGTTGCGCGCCCTGGCGCAGTCCCCAGTTAAACAGCGCCTCGCACACCGCCCGGCCCAGTCCCAGCCGCCGCTGTGCTGCGGCGACGTGCACCGCCGAGATACCAAGCCACCGCACGCCGTCCGGCGCGGTCGTCACCGCGCCCCGGCCCACGGCGTCGCCGACCGAGGCGAACACCACCTCGCCGTCGATGACCGCTGTCAGCACCTCCACCGGCACATCGCGTTGGTAGCGTGCCAGCCACGCCGGATCCGGCCGGTCCAGCAGGACCGCCTCACCGCCCGGAAGGGCGGCATCGAGGTCGCGCACCATCACCCGGTTCGCCTTGACTCCTTCGGCGCGAATCGGGAGCAGTCGTTCCGGCAGCGCAAGCCACGGTGTCAGCGCTCGCTGGGTGTACCAGTCGATGATTCCCGGAAGATCGGCGATCGACGACGAGAAATCAAGTGGTACAGCTGAGTTCGCCCGGCTGGTGTGGCCCCCGGCGGCCCGGAGCAACCAGCCCCGGTGCCAGTGCTGCTCGGTGCCCGGCCACGCCAGCGCCGCGGCGTGTTCGAGCGCACGGATCTGCGAGGCCCGCACCGGCACGTGGCTGAGTTCCCGGACCGCGACGACCTCAAGCGGATCGATCTCCACCAGATCGGCGCTGCTGCGCACCACGATTCGCGGCGACACCGCAACCAGGTAGCCGATCACGTCGGTGTGCCCGCCGCCGGACTCGCGGTAGCGGACGCTCACCCGGCCGCCGATCGGCGGTAGCACCGGAGTCACTCAGTTGCCGAACGGGTCGGGCACCTCGCCGGGCATCCAGGACGCCCCCGGCACTCCCCAGCCATGGGACTTGGCGGTGCGCTTGGCTGCGCGGGCATGCCGGCCGATCAGCTTGTCCACGTAAAGGAATCCATCGAGGTGACCGGTCTCATGCTGCAGCATCCGGGCGAAGAGCCCGGTGCCCTCCAGTGTCACCGGATCACCGTTGGCATCCAGTCCGGTGACCTGTGCCCACTCTGCCCGGCCGCACGGAAATGATTCACCGGGAACCGACAGGCAGCCTTCGTCGTCGAGTTCGGGGTCCGGCATCGTCTCGGGAATTGCTGAGGTTTCCAGCACCGGGTTGATCACCACTCCGCGGCGGCGCGTCGGCTTGCCACGGTCGGAGGCGCAGTCATAGACGAACACGCGCAGACCGACGCCGATCTGGTTGGCGGCCAGCCCAACTCCGTTCGCGGCGTCCATGGTGTCGTACATGTCGGCGATCAGCTGCGGCAGGTCAGCCGGCAGCGAGCCGTCGGCGCCGACGCGCACCGGCGTGGTCGGGGTGTGCAGAATGGGATCACCAAGGATCACGATGCGTCGGACCGCCATGGTCGGCTAGCTTAAGTGAGCCGACGCGCGGGCAACGGTGCCGTCCCAACGCACGCCGACATGATTCAATGAGCCCACATCGATGTCACATGCACGCATACCGGTGACTTCGTCAGATCTTTCGATCTCAGAAAGGGTCCGCGGATCAAATGGACGGCGCCATGGCACGGACCGAGCTCTCGGCCGACGACGCCGAACTGCTCGCGGGGCTGACCCGCCGCGAACACGACATCCTCGCCTTCGAACGCCAGTGGTGGAAGTACGCCGGCGCGAAGGAAGACGCCATCAAGGACCTCTTCGCCATGTCGGCCACCCGCTACTACCAGGTGCTCAATGCCCTCGTCGATCGGCCGGAGGCGCTAGCCGCTGATCCGATGCTGGTCAAGCGTTTGCGCAGGCTGCGGGCGAGTCGTCAGAAGGCTCGGGCGGCCAGGCGGCTGGGCTTCGAGTTCCCCTGACGGTGGCCGGGCGGGGGCGCTGGTGCCCGGCACGGTTACAGTGGGCCGGATGAACGAGCGCGTTCCGGACTCCTCCGGGCTTCCTCTGCGCGCCATGGTGATGGTGCTGATCTTCTTGGGCGTCATCTTCCTGCTGGTCGGCTTCCAGGCGATGAGTTCGGGCAACGACGCCGCCGACGAGCCGTCGTCGGTGACCGTCACCTCCAAGCCCGCCGCTCCCAAGGCTGACGTTCGGGTCTATACCGTCACCGGGGACGAGGCCGCTGCCGGCCGGGTGTCGGACCGGCTGCGCGAGGCGGGCTGGAATGTCACCGAGACAGCGATCTCGCCTGCCACCGAGGTGCCCGCGACCACGGTCTACTTCGGTACGGTCGAAGGCGAGCAGGCTGCCGCTGACTCGATCGGCAAGGTGCTCGACGCCCCTGTGCAACCCAGAATTCCCGAGATCGCCGAACAGCCACCCGGCGTGGTCGTGCTGGTGACCGGTTAGGCTCTGGCGCATGGTCAAGCATGTCCGCGCCCGTTCCGCCGCCCTGCTCGTCGCCGCCCCGGTCGTCCTGCTGAGCGCGTGCAGTCCCAACGAGCCGATCGCCACCCAGCCCGGGACCACTCCGCCGGTCTGGACCGGCTCGCCGGCGCCGGCCGGCATGATGGAAGGCCACGGGTCCGGAGGCCACGGGGGGATGGCGCACGGGGGAGCCCCGCAGGCCGCCGCGCCGTCGGAAACCCTTACCGCCCAGATCAACTCGGCCGACGGTACCCAGGTCGCTGCTGCCACCATCGACTTCCGTGACGGGTTCGCCACCGTCACCGTGCAGACCACCGCACCCGGGCTGCTCAGTCCGGGTGCGCACGGTCTGCACATCCACTCGGTCGGCAAGTGCGAGGTGAACTCGGTCGCGCCCACCGGTGGCGCACCCGGGGACTTCCTCTCCGCCGGCGGTCACTTCCAGAGCGAGGGCGCCGCCGCCCACCCCAACCACAGCGGCGATCTGTCATCGCTGCAGGTCCGCGCCGACGGCACCGCCATGCTGGTCACCACCACCAGTGCCTTCTCGATGGAGGAACTGCTGGCCGGCGGCGGAACGGCGATCATCATCCACGACAAGCCGGACAACTTCGCCAACATTCCGGCCGATCGCTACCAGGCGGCTAACGGCGCACCCACGCCGGACGAGACCACGCTGGCTACCGGCGACGCCGGCAAGCGGGTCGCCTGCGGTGTCGTCGCTTCCGGCTAGCCGGGACCCGGCTCGGCCCGCTGTGGCCCGGATCGACTTCGCCGGTTCGCCGCGGCCGACACTCGGTGTGGAATGGGAATTCGCCCTCATCGACGCCGCCACCTCCGATCTGAGCAACGAGACCGCGGCGGTGTTCGCCGCGATGGGCGAAAACCCACATGTGCACAAGGAATTGCTACGCAACACCGTCGAGGTCGTGACCGGTGTGTGTGACACCGTCGAGCACGCGATGGCCGATCTTCGTTCGTCGCTGTCGGCCGTGCGGACGGTGGTGCACGACAGCGGGATGGAATTGTTCTGCGCGGGGACCCACCCGTTCGCGCAGTGGTCGACCCAGAAGTTCACCGACGCGCCCCGCTACGACGAATTGATCAAGCGCACCCAGTGGTGGGGCCGTCAGATGCTGATCTGGGGAGTGCACGTGCACGTCGGCGTCTCGTCGGCCCACAAGGTGATGCCGATCATCTCGTCGTTGCTCAACCATTACCCGCACCTGCTTGCACTCTCGGCATCCTCCCCGTTCTGGGAAGGTGCCGACACCGGGTATGCCAGCAACCGCGCCATGATGTTTCAGCAACTGCCGACGGCGGGCCTGCCCTTCCAGTTCCACACCTGGCGGCAGTTCGAACGATTCGTCCATGATCAGAAGACCACGGGAATCATTGACCACATCAATGAAATCCGTTGGGATATTAGGCCTTCACCGCACCTTGGCACGGTCGAGGTGCGGGTTTTCGACGGAGTCTCCAACATCGCCGAACTCTCGGCGCTGGTGGCGCTGGTGCACTGCCTGATCGTTGATCTGGACCGGCGGCTGGAGACCGGCGAGCAACTGCCCGTGATGCCGCCTTGGCATGTCCAGGAGAACAAGTGGCGGGCCGCCCGGTACGGACTGGACGCGATAGTCATCCTCGACGCCGACAGCAACGAGCGACTGGTGACCGAGGACCTCGACGATCTGCTCACCCGGCTCGAACCGGTCGCGCGGTCGCTGGACTGCTCCGCCGAACTCGCCGCCGTCGCCGACATCCCGCGCCGGGGCGCGTCGTATCAGCGTCAGCGCCGGGTGGCCGACGAGCGTGGCGACGACCTGCGCGCCGTCGTGGACGCTCTCGTCGCGGAACTGGACGTTTAGATGACCGACCGGTACCCGATGTTTCCGCTGCAGTCGGCGTTGCTGCCTGGCGAGACGCTGCCGTTGCGGATCTTCGAACCTCGGTACTCCCGGCTGGTGGCGGATTGTCTGGCAGCAGCCGATCCGGTGTTCGGCGTGGTGCTGATCAGCCGCGGCATGGAGGTCGGTGGCGGGGACGTCCGCAGCGAGGTCGGTGCGTTGGCGCGGATCACCCACTGCGCCGACCTGGGCGCCGGCCTTTACGAGCTGCTCGCCACGGTCGGTGAGCGGATCCGGGTGCGGCAGTGGCTGCCCGACGACCCCTATCCGCTGGCAGCCGTGGAGATCTGGCCCGACGAGGCCGGGCCTGAGGTCAGCGACGAGCGCATCGGTGACGTCGTGGATCGGATCCTGCGGCTGTACGCGCGGGTCGAACAGGTCCACGGCGGCCGGTTGCGCCCCGATGCGCTCGCGGTGGATGCCGAGACGGCCGAGGACCCCTCCCGGCACGTCTACACACTGGCCTCGCGGGTACCGATGGGCCCGGCTGACCGGTATGCCGTGCTGGCCGCGCCGACGCTGGGCGCGCGGGTGGATGCGTTGGTCGACGCAATCGACACGGTGACCGCGATGGTCGAGTTTCAGCTCTCCGAGGAGTGATCGCGATGTGCCTTCTCGAACTGTTGTATCGCGTCCCGGTTGCCGTCGCGCTAAAGTACGCGGAAACAGTCGTGGGCCCCAGGCTGCCACGCATGGAGAGGATGACGGGTGTGAAGGTTTTCGGCCGAGTGTTGGTGGCGGTGTTCGCGACCGTGGCGGCGTTGTTCGTCGGTGCTCCGGTGTCGTCTGCGGGGATGGACGATCAGATGAGTCTGGTGGACGGCAAGGGCCGGACGATGACGATTCAGCAGTGGGACACGGTGCTCAACGGGGTGTCGCCGCTGGATCGCAACCGGCTGACTCGGGAGTGGTTCCATTCGGGGCGGGCGATGTACAGCGTGGCCGGTCCGGGTGCTGAAGAGT
>CAMCWJ010000105.1 GCA_945882475.1 Bifidobacterium breve | reverse complement strand
AGCCGCTGATGGTGAGTACACCGCGGGCGTCGCCGACTGGCATGCGGCCCGGGCGCGACTGTGGGCCAACGCAATCGAGACTGAACTCGCTGACGACGGTGTCGGCGCCTTCCTGGCCTGGGGGGATCCGTCGCTGTATGACAGCACATTGCGGATCCTCGACGAGGTGGCCCGTCACGTCGAGTTGCGCTACGACGTCATCCCCGGCATCACTGCGGTGCAGGCGCTGACCGCCCGGCACCGCATTCCGCTCAACGACATCGGCGAACCCGTTCTGATCACCACCGGCCGTCAACTCCGCGCCACCGGATTGTCCGGGTCGGCGGTGGTCATGCTCGACGGTGACTGTGCCTTCCTGGACTGCCCGCCGCAGACCCGGATCTGGTGGGGCGCCTACCTCGGTACACCGGATGAGCTCCTGGTCTCCGGCACCGTAGGCGAGGTCGGCGAGCGCATCAGGGCAATCCGGGCCGATGCCCGCGCCGCGCACGGCTGGATCATGGACACCTACCTGCTGCGCCCCTGAGCGCTAGGCTGTTCACCCATGGGGTCATTCTTCTTGCGTGCGGCGATCACCGGCTTAGCGCTGTGGGTTGTCACGCTCATCCTGCCGGGTATGAACTTCGTCGGCGGCAACACCACGGTGCAGAAAGTCGGCATCATCGGAGTCGTCGCGGTCATCTTCGGTTTGGTCAACGCGGTCATCAAGCCCATCGTTCAGGTGCTGTCCATCCCGCTCTACATACTCACGCTGGGCCTGTTCCACGTCGTGATCAACGCGCTGATGCTGTGGATCACCGCCTGGATCACCGACCACACCACGCACTGGGGTCTGCATATCGATCACTTCTGGTGGACCGCAATCTGGGCGGCGATCCTGCTGTCGATTGTCGGCTGGGCGCTTTCACTGCCGTTCCGCAGCACCGAACGCGCTCTGGGCTGACGCTCGATTGCCCGAGTTGCCGGAGGTAGAGGCACTCGCCGACCACCTGCGCCGGTGTGCCGTCGGCCGGGCGGTGGACCGTGTCGATGTGGCGTCGCTGTCGGCACTGAAGACGTTTGATCCCGCGTCGTCCGCACTGCATGGTCGGACCGTCACGGCCGCCCATCGCTGGGGCAAGTTCCTTGGCGTTGAGGCTGGCGGGCTGCACCTGATCTCCCACCTGTCGCGGGCGGGCTGGCTGCGCTGGTCGGACAAACTCAGTCCGGCACCGTTGAAACCGGGAAAGGGTCCCATCGCGCTGCGGGTGCATCTGGGAGATCGGGCCGGGGGGGACGGATGCGGATTCGATCTGACCGAAGCCGGCACCCAGAAGCGCCTGGCGGTGTGGCTGGTCGATGACCCCGCGAAGGTGCCCGGCATCGCCGGACTCGGGCCCGATGCGTTGGGCGTCGACGCCACCGAACTCGCAGAGTTGTTGACACACAACAGCGGCCGGATCAAGACGGTGCTCACCGACCAGAAGGTGATCGCCGGCATAGGTAACGCCTACAGCGACGAGATCTTGCACACCGCGAGGTTGTCGCCATTCGCAACAGCCGGAAAGCTCACCGATTCTCAGCTCGCGGCGCTGCATGATGCGATGCTGGGCGTGCTCTCCGATGCGGTGCAACGCTCGGTGGGCCAACAGGCGGCAACGCTCAAGGGCGAGAAAAGATCCGGGCTTCGAGTGCACGGCCGCGCCGGATTGCCGTGCCCGGTATGTGGTGACACCGTGCGCGAGGTGTCGTTCGCGGACAAGGCTTTTCAGTACTGCCCGACGTGTCAGACCGGTGGCAAGGTACTCGCCGACCGGCGGATGTCACGGCTGTTGAAATAACGTCAGCCCGCCCGGCCGCGCTCCTCGCGGTAGCGCCGCACAAGCGCGTCGGTCGAACTGTCGGTCTGTTTGGCGGGTGCCGCGGACTCAGTGAGCACCGGCAGTAGCGCCTTGGCCTGAGTCTTGCCGAGTTCCACACCCCACTGATCGAAGGAGTCGACGCCCCAGACCACACCTTCGGTGAAGACCTGATGCTCATAGAGCGCGATCAATTGACCCAGCACCGAGGGGGTAAGTCGGGTCGCCAGGATCGACGTCGACGGCTTGTTGCCCGGCATCACCTTGTGCGGTACCACCGCCGCGGGTGTGCCTTCTGCGGCGATCTCCTCGGCGGTCTTGCCGAATGCCAACACCTGGGTTTGCGCGAAGAAGTTGCTCATCAGCAGGTCGTGCATGCTGCCGGTGCCGTCGGCGGTCGGCAGGTCGTCGGTCGGCTGGGAAAACCCGATGAAATCGGCCGGCACCAATCGGGTGCCCTGGTGTAAGAGTTGGTAGAAGGCGTGCTGGCCGTTGGTGCCCGGCTCGCCCCAGAAGATCTCACCGGTTCCGGTGCTCACCGGTGTGCCGTCGGCCCGAACCGACTTACCGTTGGATTCCATCGTCAACTGCTGCAGGTAAGCCGCGAACCGGGCCAGATCGTTGGAGTAGGGCAGCACCGCGCGGGTTTCGGCGCCGAAGAAGTCGGAATACCACAGCCCGATCAGTCCCAGCAGTGCGGGAGCGTTGGATTCCAGCGGCGCGGTGGCGAAATGTCGATCGACGATGTGGAATCCGGACAGGAAGTCGGCGAATGCCTCCCGGCCGATCACCGCCATGATCGACAGCCCGATCGCGGAGTCCACCGAGTAGCGGCCGCCGACCCAGTCCCAGAAGCCGAACATGTTCGCCGAGTCGATGCCGAACTCCTCGACCAGTTTCTTGTTGGTCGACACCGCCACGAAGTGTTTGGCCACCGCGTCGTCGCCGAGAGCGTCGGTGAGCCAGCGCCGAGCCGCGGTCGCGTTTGTCAGTGTTTCCAAAGTGGTGAATGTCTTGGACGCGACGATGAAAAGGGTTGTGGCAGGGTCGAGTCCGTCGAGCTTGGCCACCAGGTCGGCCGGGTCGACATTGGAGACGAAGCGCGCCGAGATACCGGCATCGGCGTAATGGCGCAGAGCTTGGTACGCCATCGCGGGCCCGAGGTCTGAGCCGCCGATACCGATGTTGACCACGCACTCGATCCGCTTGCCGGTGGCGCCGGTCCACTGTCCATTGCGCAGTCGGTCGGTGAAGTCGCCCATCGAGTCGAGGACCTGGTGCACGTCAGCCACCACGTCTTGGCCGTCGACCGACAACGTGGCGTCGGCCGGCAGGCGCAGCGCGGTGTGCAGTACTGCGCGGTCCTCGGAAGTGTTGATGTGCTCGCCGGCATACATGGCGTCGCGACGCTGTTCGAGTCCGGCCGCCCGTGCCAGGTCCACCAGCAGAACCAGCGTTTCGCGGTTCACCCGGTGCTTGCTGTAGTCGATGTAGAGGTCGCCGACCGTCAGCGCCAACTCGGTGCCGCGGGCGGGGTCTTCGGCGAAGAACTCGCGGAGGTGTTTTCCGGCGATCTGATCATGGTGGCGGCCCAGCGCTTCCCAGGCCGGCGTCGCGGAGATGTCCATTCGATGGACCCTAGTGCGATCAGGTTGCCAAAGGTGTACATCATGGTGGTATGAACACCCCGGAAGTTGAACGGTTGTTGTCTTCGGTTCCGACCGGTCTGTGGATCGGCGGTGAGGAACGGCCCGGGTCGTCGACCTTCGACGTCCTCAACCCGGCCAACGACGAGGTCCTCATCTCCGTTGCCAACGCCACCGCAGCCGACGCTGTCGCCGCACTCGACGCCGCCTGCGCCGTGCAGGACAGCTGGGCCGCCACACCCGCCAGGGAACGGGGCGAGGTGCTGCGCGCGGTGTTCGAGACGATCATCGACCGCGCCGAGGACATCGCGACGCTGATGACACTCGAGATGGGCAAGGTGCTCGCCGAGAGCATGGGCGAGGTCCGCTACGGCGCAGAGTTCTTCCGCTGGTTCGCCGAGGAGGCGGTGCGCATCGCCGGCCGCTACACCCCGAGCCCGGCCGGAACCGGACGCATCGTCGTCACCAAACAGCCGGTCGGCCCGTGCTACGCGATCACACCGTGGAACTTCCCGCTGGCGATGGGCACCCGCAAGATCGGGCCTGCGCTGGCGGCCGGGTGCACCATGATCGTCAAGCCCGCCCAGGAGACCCCGCTGACGATGCTGCTGCTGGCCAAGCTGATCGCCGACGCCGGGCTGCCCAAGGGTGTGCTGTCGGTGCTGCCGAGTAACCAGCCGCGCGAGGTCACCACCGCACTGATCGAGGACGGCCGGTTGCGCAAGCTGAGCTTCACCGGTTCCACCGGAGTGGGTAAAGCCCTGCTCAAGCAGGCTAGTGACGCGCTGCTGCGCACGTCGATGGAACTCGGCGGGAACGCCCCATTCGTGGTGTTCGATGACGCCGATGTCGATGCCGCGGTGGAGGGGGCGATGCTGGCTAAGATGCGCAACGGCGGGGAGGCGTGCACCGCGGCCAACCGGCTCTACGTCGCCAGCGATCTGCTGGATGACTTCACCGACAAGTTCGTCAAGAAGATGGGCGAGATGACACTCGGCGACGGACTGGACCCCTCCACCAAACTGGGGCCGCTGGTGAATCCCAAGCAGGTCGCTTCGGTGCAGGAGTTGGTGAACGACGCCGTCGAGAAGGGCGCCAAGGTCGCCGTCGGTGGTCAGGCCCCCGGCGGCCCCGGCAACTTTTACCCGGCCACCGTGCTGACCGACGTGCCGCCCAACGCGCGCATCCTCAAAGAGGAGGTGTTCGGTCCCGTCGCGCCGATCGTCGGCTTCGACACCGAGGAGCAGGGCATCGCCGCGGCCAACGACACCGAATACGGTCTGGCGGCCTATATCTATACCGAGTCGCTGGACCGGGCCTTGCGGGTTGCCGAGGCAATCCAGGCCGGCATGGTCGGGGTGAACCGCGGGGTGATCTCGGACCCGGCCGCGCCGTTCGGCGGGGTCAAGGAGTCCGGCTTCGGTCGCGAGGGTGGCTTCGAGGGCATCGACGAATACCTCGACATCAAGTACATCGCGCTGACGAAGTAGGGCTTCTATAGCGCCGAGCGTGAACCTGGCGCGCCGCTCGGCGCCCGGCATCGCGCTGGTGTCACACTCGGCGGGCCTTAGTGGCTCAGTGCCCGAGCCGGCTCGATCTGATGGCCGGCCTCAGTGCCCGAGCCGGCCGCGACCCATGCGCAGCAGCAGCATCGCCAGATCCTTGCCGTCAGCCCCGAGTTCGCTGTAGCGCTCGATGACCTTCATCTCCCGGCTGTGAACCAACCGGGTGCCGCCCGAAGCCATCCGGACCTTGCCGATCGCCTGCGACACCTCTGTCCGCCGCTTGACCGCCGCCAGGATCTGCGAATCCAGGCGGTCGATCTCTTCGCGCAGGGCGTCGATGTCGGGTTCGGTTTCGACAGTCATCTCATTCTCCTCGTGTGGGGGTTGTGTCGTCATCCGTCCGGGCCTCACACAAGAGACGAGCCCCGGATCCGGATGCGGACCGCGGGGCTCTCGGGTTCGAGCAGCTACACCACCGCGGGTACCGCAAACCGGTACCCGTTAAAAAATCGGCTGTGCCGTTGTAGCTGCAGTGCAGGTAGCACCACCTGAGTGTGCCACCCCGGCGGCCCGGTGTGCAAAAGAACCGTCGCCGAACGGCGGTAGGTTTATCCCGACATGACTGTGCACGTGCCCGACATCCCGCCCCCCGCCGGGCCCACTGAACTCCTCGACGGGCTCAATCCGCAGCAGCGGCGGGCTGTGCTGCACGACGGCACCCCGCTGCTGATCGTGGCCGGCGCCGGATCGGGCAAGACCGCGGTGCTCACCCGCCGCATCGCCCACCTTCTGGCCGCCCGCGACGTCGGGTCCGGCCAGGTGCTGGCCATCACCTTCACCAACAAGGCCGCCGCCGAGATGCGCGAACGGGTGGCCCAACTCGTCGGCCCGCGGGCGCGCACCATGTGGGTGTCCACTTTCCACTCCACCTGCGTGCGAATCCTGCGCAACCAGGCGTCGTTGCTGGCGGGACGCAACTCCAACTTCTCGATCTACGACGCCGACGACTCCCGGCGGCTGCTACTGATGATCGGGCGCGATATGGGCATCGACGTCAAGCGGTACTCGCCCCGCCTGCTTGCCAACTCGATCTCCAATCTCAAGAACGAGTTGATCACCCCGGAGCAGGCTCGCGCTTCGCTTGAGCCCGGCGCCGACGACCTGGCCCGCATCGTGGCGGACGTGTACGTCGAGTATCAACGTCGGCTCCAGGCGGCCAATGCGCTGGACTTCGACGACCTCATCGGCGAGACCGTGGCGGTGTTGCAGAACTACCCGCAGATCGCGCAGTACTACCGGCGGCGGTTCCGGCACATCCTGGTCGACGAGTACCAGGACACCAACCACGCCCAGTACGTCCTGGTGCGCGAACTCGTCGGAGTGGCGGCGCCCGACACCGACGAGGTACCGCCGGCCGAATTGTGCGTTGTGGGGGACGCGGACCAGTCGATCTACGCATTTCGCGGCGCGACGATTCGCAACATCGAGGACTTCGAGCGCGACTTCCCCAGCGCCACAACCATTCTGCTCGAGCAGAACTACCGTTCGACGCAGAACATCCTGTCGGCGGCCAACGCGGTGATTGCCCGCAACACCGGCCGGCGCGAGAAACGACTGTGGACCGATGCCGGCGCGGGCGAGCCGATAATCGGCTACGTCGCCGACAACGAGCACGACGAGGCCAGGTTCGTGGCCGGCGAGATCGAGGCCCTCGCCGATGGCGGCGACTACACCTACAACGACGTGGCGGTGTTCTACCGGACCAATAACTCCTCCCGGGCGCTGGAGGAGGTGTTCATCCGGGCCGGCATCTCCTACAAGGTGGTCGGCGGCGTCCGGTTCTACGAGCGCAAGGAGATCCGCGATATCGTCGCCTACCTCAGGGTGCTCGACAATCCCGGTGACACGGTCAGCCTTCGGCGAATCCTCAACACCCCGCGTCGCGGAATCGGCGACCGGGCCGAAGCCTGCGTTGCGGTGTATGCGGAGAACACCGGCTGCAACTTCGCCGAGGCACTGGCCGCCGCGGCAGCGGGCAAGGTTTCGATGCTCAACAGCCGCTCAGAGAAGGCGATCGCCGGGTTCGTCAGCCTCCTCGACGATCTGCGCGGACTCCTCGACGCCGAACTCGGCGACCTCGTCGAGGCCGTCCTGGATCGAACCGGATACCGCACCGAACTGGAGTCCTCCAACGACCCGCAGGATCTGGCCCGGCTGGACAACCTCAACGAATTGGTCAGCGTCGCACACGAATTCAGTATCGACCGGGCCAATGCCGAAGCGCTGGGAAGCGATCTCGACGAGCCGGAGGACGAAGACGTGTCCCGGCCCGGTCTACTGGCCGAGTTCCTGGAGCGGGTATCACTGGTCGCCGATTCCGACGAGTTGCCCGAACACGACGCCGGAGTGGTCACCCTCATGACGCTGCACACGGCCAAGGGACTGGAGTTCCCGGTCGTGTTTGTCACCGGCTGGGAGGACGGGATGTTCCCGCACATGCGTGCGCTCGGCGACCCGGCCGAACTGAGCGAGGAACGCCGACTGGCCTACGTCGGCATCACCCGCGCCCGCCAGCGGCTCTACCTCAGCCGGGCGAAGGTGCGCTCGTCCTGGGGTCAGCCGATGCTCAACCCGGAGTCACGTTTCCTGCGGGAGATCCCCGAAGACCTCATCGACTGGCGCCGCACCGACGCGTCGGCGTCGGCCTCCGGGTTGTCCATGAGCGCCCCGGTGGCCGGGCGGTTCGGCCCGCCGCGGCCCGCGCCCCTGCGCAGCGGCGGAGCGGGCAAACGGCCGCTACTGGTACTTGCGCCGGGAGATCGGGTCAATCACGACAAGTACGGTCTCGGCCGCGTCGAGGAGGTCTCCGGCGTCGGGGAATCGGCGATGTCGTTGATCGATTTCGGCAGCGCGGGACGAGTCAAACTGATGCACAACCACGCGCCGGTTCAGAAGTTGTAGCAGAACCTCGGTCGGGACTAGCCGGTGAGGGGGCCGACGTTGGCACCCCGGCTGGCAAGCCAGGACACCGGATCGGTGGGAGCGTTGCCGCCGAGCAGCACTGAGAAGTGCAGGTGCGGCCCGGTGGAGTTGCCCCGGTTGCCGATGGTGGCGATCTGGTCGCCGGCGAACACCCGCTGGCCGACCTGGACGTCCCAGCTGTTGATGTGGCCGTAGCGGGTGACGGTGCCGTCGCTGTGCTGGAGCAGGACCCAGGCGCCGTAGCCGGAATTGGTGGGCCCGGCCTCCTTAACGAAGCCGTCGGACGCGGCGTAGATCGGGGTGCCGACGGGCCCGGCCAGGTCGATACCGTCGTGCAGGGCGCCCCAGCGGTAGCCGAAACCGGATGTGAACAGGGCGCGGGCCGGCATTACGAACAGGGGCTGCTGCAGGCGCGCCTCCCGTTGCGCCCGCTCGGCCGCGTAGGCCACGCCGCGGGCAAGTCCCTCGGCGTGCACCGAGCCGTTGGCCGCCGGTTGCACCGAGATGAGCTGGACGCCACGGTTCTGCTCGACGGGCCCGGCTGCGGGAATGGTCTCGCTGGCCAGG
>CAMCWJ010000104.1 GCA_945882475.1 Bifidobacterium breve | reverse complement strand
CCGACACCGAGTGCGTAAAGCATGGTGTCGCGGTCGGTCCACTGATAGGTCCGGGGCTCGGTCACCGCGCCTATTGCCGAGGGGTCGAGTGCCATTGCGTCTCCTTGCGATGAGTGGGATCTCACAGGCAGGCTATCGGTATGCACCTGCGGGTCCGCTATGTCGAATGCGATATGCAGGGACGGGCGTTCAACGGCCACTACCTGACCTGGATCGACATGGCCCACACCGAGGCGATGCGCGAGGTGGCCGGCAGCTTCGCGGTGTTCGCGGAGCGTGGCATCGACTTCGTGGTGGCCGCTGCGGACTTGCAGTTCCGCCAGCCGGCCAGGTTCGACGACGAACTGGTGATCGAGATCGCGATCGAACCGCCCGGACGCACATCGCTGCGCAGCCGCTACCGGATCGTGCGGGACGGCGAGGTGATCGCCGAGGCGACGATGATCCACGTCTGCGTGGACGCGGCGACGTATCTGAAGCAGCCGTGGCCGGACTGGTTCCGGGAGCGGCTGGCTCAGGCGGGGCCGGCTCACTCATAGACACCCTCCAGATACCACCGGTGCTCGCGGTAGCACAGCAGC
Source organism: Bifidobacterium breve (assembly GCA_945882475.1). Classification (GTDB taxonomy): domain Bacteria; phylum Actinomycetota; class Actinomycetes; order Mycobacteriales; family Mycobacteriaceae; genus Mycobacterium. Next base: position 8,011 of record CAMCWJ010000104.1, on the reverse strand, counting down.
AGCGCGGCGCCCGGCACCGAGTGGGAGTCGGCCAGCAGCACCTGGGCATGCGCGGTCCGCTCATCCACCGACCACGGCCCGGCCCACCACCGCAACTCACCCCGCCGTGTTGCGCCGTGCAGTCGGGCAGGTTCGGCGGTGAACATCCGGCGATCGGTGATCAGTACCGGATTGCCTTGGGCATCAAGAAGTTCCACCGGTTCGTCGAGGAGCACCGTCGGTGATGGCTCCGGCAGCTGAGCGGGCCAGGGCCGGTCGACGGGTGCGCGGGGCTGCGGTTCGTCACCGAGCGGGGTGAAGGTGATCCGCTCGGCGGGCGCGCGGCCGCCGCTGAGCACCGGCACCTGCACGGCCTCCTGGCCCAGCAGGCCCTGCACCCGGACCAGTGCCCGCCGGGCCCGCATCCGATCATCGGTGCCGAGACCGCCCCACAGCGACAACTGCAGCGCTTCCGCTGAAACCACTTCGACCGGGTGCAGCCGCAGCATCGTCACCGGGCCGGGGGGCCCCTGCGCTGTCCCGAGGCGGGAGGTCAGCCAACCGTCGAGTTGCCAGCGCACCCGGTCGGCGGTGGCGTCGGAGGTCAGCGGTTCGGCGCACCGCCATACCCGGCTGAGTTCGGCACCGTCGGCGGTGAGGGCACAGATGGCCAGCCGGGTGCACCCGACGCCGGCCGCCGCGAGGCTGGAATGCAGGGCGGCGGCCAAGGTCCGCCCGGCGAACGCCGCCGCATCGACCCGGTCGATCGGCGGATCGCAGTGCAGCACCGCATCGAGTTCCGGCGGCAGCTCACGCCCGGAGGGTGCGCGGTCCGGCTCACCGCGAACCATTCGGTGCGCCATCACCGCATCCGAACCGAACCGGGATGCCACCTCGGTGCGGGGCAGCGCGGCGAACTGTGCGAAGGTGCGGATTCCCATGCGCCACAACAGATCAGCGAGATCATCGCGACCGGGACCGCACAGGCTGGGCTCGCACGACAACTGCCTGATCGGCATGCCGGCCAGGAAGTCCGCATCACGGCCGGGCTGCACCACCCGGCCCGCTCTGGCGGCGAAGACCGCGGTCGCAAGCTGGTCGGCGATTCCCACCTGACACTCGGCGCCGGCCGCGGCAACGGCGTCGACCAGCCGTTCGGCGACCGCTTGCTCGGCGCCGAAGTAGCGGGCCGCACCGCGAACCGGCAGTACCAGCAGCCCCGGCCGCAGCACCTCGGCGCGGGGCACCACCTCGTCCACCGCCGCCGTCACGGCTTCGAAGAACCGCGCGTCACGGGCCGGGTCGGCGCTGACCACATGCACCTGCGGGCAGCGCGCCTGCGCCGCACGCCGGCGCAGACCACGCCGCACCCCGGCATCGCGAGCCGAGGCCGAACAGGCGACCACCCGGTTGGCGCAGGTGACCGCGATCTGCGCGGTGGGCGGCAGTCCGGCCGCCGCCGCCGCGGCCACGGCCGGCCAGTCCATGCACCAGATCGCCAACACCCGAGCGGTCACCGACGCCCCCGGACCGATACCCGCACCGCGCCGATCCGCCCACGGCCCGCCACCGGTTCGCCGGCGCGGCCTGCCGCGGTGATCTCGTAGCCGCACACCCGCGCGTCCATCCGCATCGACGCGCCCTGCCACTCCCCCCCGGTCACCAGCAGGGCGCAGCCTCGCTGCCGGGCCCGGGCCACCACGGCGCGCGCCCGGGTCGCCGGCACCCGGCGACCGCCCAGGCCGAGCAGCACCAGATCCATCCCGTCCATCAGCACCGCGGCGACCTCGAGTGGGTCGGCACCCGGGTCGGGGATCACTGCGAGCCGGCTCAGATCGGCACCCCACTCAGCCGCGGCGAGCAGTCCGAAGTCGGGCAGGCCGACCACGGCTACATGTCCCCCGGCGGCCGTGACCGCGGCGGCCATGCCCACCGGCAGCGAACGGGCCCCGGACAGCACCGCCACGGTGCCCTTCGGCAACCCGTCCGGAAGCAGTGCGGCCAGCGATTCGGGCACCGGCAGCAAAGATTCCGACGCCGGCAGGACGGCAGCGTCGTGCTCGGCGGGACGCCAGCGGCCGCCCACTTTCCCGGACACCGCCGCCATCTGGCGACGCAGCTGTTCTAGCTGCTCAACACGGTCAAGCTGGCCCTTCTCCAGGGCGATAGCCGCCGTCATCGCCCACCTCCAGCTGCGATCGACGTGAACTGTTTTCGAATGTATGTTCGATACAGGCAGTAAACACCCACAGCCGGACAAGCGTCAAGGGACTATTCCCACTCGATGGTGCCCGGCGGCTTGCTGGTCACGTCGAGCACCACCCGGTTGACTTCGGGAACCTCGTTGGTGATGCGGGTCGAGATGCGCTCCAGCACGTCGTAGGGCACCCGGGTCCAGTCCGCGGTCATGGCGTCCTCGCTGGACACCGGACGAAGCACGACCGGGTGGCCGTAGGTGCGGCCGTCGCCCTGGACCCCGACCGAGCGGACGTCGGCCAGTAGCACTACCGGACACTGCCAGATCTGGCCGTCCAGTCCGGCCGAGCTCAACTCCTCGCGGGCAATCAGATCGGCACGACGCAGCGTGTCGAGCCGCTCCGCGGTGACCTCGCCGACGATCCGGATACCCAGGCCGGGTCCCGGAAAGGGTTGGCGCGCAACGATTTCCTCGGGCAACCCCAGTTCCCGGCCGACGGCACGCACCTCGTCCTTGAACACCAACCGCAAGGGCTCGACCAGGGTGAACTTCAGATCGGCCGGCAGGCCGCCGACATTGTGGTGGCTCTTGATGTTGGCCGTGCCGCTGCCGCCGCCGGACTCGACGACGTCGGGGTAGAGCGTGCCCTGGACCAGGAACTCGATGTTGTCGCCCTCGGTGTCCTCGCCGGCGAGCACGTCGCGCACTGCGCCTTCAAATGCCCGGATGAACTCGCGGCCGATGATCTTGCGCTTGCCCTCGGGATTGCGCACCCCCGACAGCGCCTCGAGGAACCTCTCCTCGGCGTCGACGGTCACCAGTCGGGCACCGGTCGCGGCGACGAAATCCCTTTGCACCTGGGCACGTTCACCGGCGCGCAGCAGACCATGATCGACGAACACACACGTCAGCCGATCGCCGATGGCCCGCTGGACCAAGGCGGCGGCCACCGCGGAGTCCACTCCCCCGGACAACCCGCAGATAGCGTGTCCGTCACCGATCTGCTCACGGACCGCCTCGATAAGCGTCTCAGCGATGTTGGCCGGCGTCCAGGCGGTGCCGATACCGGCGAAGTCGTGCAGGAACCGGCTCAGCACCTGCTGGCCGTGCGGGGTGTGGATCACCTCGGGGTGGTACTGCACCCCGGCTAGCCGGCGGCCGCGATCCTCGAAGGCCGCCACCGGGGCGCCCGCACTGGTGGCCACCACCTCGAAGCCCGCCGGTGCGGACGTCACCGCGTCGCCGTGGCTCATCCACACCGGCTGCGTACCGGGAAGTCCCGAATGCAGTTCGCCGCCAAGCACATTCAGGTCGGTTCGACCGTACTCACTGGTGCCGGTACGGGCAACGGTGCCGCCCAGCGCCTGAGCCATGGCCTGGAATCCGTAACAGATGCCGAACACCGGCACACCGAGGTCGAACACCGCCGGGTCCAGCTGCGGAGCGCCGTCGGCGTACACACTGGCCGGCCCACCGGACAACACGATCGCCTGCGGATCCTTGGCCTTGATCTCCTCGATGCCGGTGGAGTGCGGGATCACCTCGGAGTAGACCCGGGCCTCCCGGACGCGACGGGCGATCAGCTGGGCGTACTGCGCGCCGAAGTCGACCACCAGGACGGGACGGGGCGAGGGGGATTGCACCGGCACAGTCTAAGGGCGCGCCCGGATCAGCTCCGGACGGTGAGTCCGACCTTCTGGAACTCCTTGAGGTCGCAGTAGCCGGCCTTGGCCATCGCGCGGCGCAGACCACCCACCAGGTTCAGCGCCCCGAACGGATCGTCGGACGGGCCGTTGAGCACCAGGTCCAGTGGCGGGCGCTGCGCGGGGGCCACCTGAAGCGCCGCGCCGCGCGGCAGGGAGGGGTGAGCGGCCGCAGAGGGCCAGAACCAGCCCCGGCCGAGAGCCTCGGACGCCGCGGCCAGCGGAGTGCCCAGCAGCACCGCGTCGGCGCCGCAGGCGATCGCCTTGGCCAGATCACCGGAACTGTGGATGTCGCCGTCGGCGAGCACGTGCACGTAGCGCCCGCCGGTCTCGTCGAGGTACTCCCGGCGGGCTGCGGCGGCGTCGGCGATCGCGGTCGCCATCGGCACGCTGATGCCGAGGACCTCGTCGGAGGTGGTCACTCCGGCGGTGGAGCCGTAGCCGACGATGACTCCCGCTGCGCCGGTGCGCATCAGGTGCAGGGCGGTGCGGTGGTCGAGTACCCCGCCGGCGACGACCGGGACGTCGAGTTCGGAGATGAATGTCTTGAGGTTCAACGGTTCGTCGTCGGATGCGACCCGTTCGGCCGAGATGATGGTGCCCTGGATCACCAGCAGATCGATGCCCGCCGCCACCAGGGCCGGGGTCAGCGCGCGGGCGTTCTGCGGGCTCACCCGCACCGCCGTCGTGACTCCGGCGTCGCGGATGCGGGACACCGCGGCGGCGAGCAGTTCCGGGTTCAACGGCGCCGCGTGCAACTCCTGCAGCAGCCGGATGCAGACCGAGGGATCATCGTGTTCGTCTGCCGCCTCGATCACCCGGGCAACCTGATCCTCGACGTCGGCGTGCCGACCGATCAGCCCTTCGCCGTTGAGCACACCCAACCCGCCGAGCCTGCCGAGTTCGATGGCGAACTCCACCGACACCAACGCATCGGTCGGGTGCGCGATGACCGGGATCTCGAAACGGTAGGCGTCCAACTGCCAGGCCGTCGAGACGTCCTGGGAGGATCGGGTGCGCCGCGACGGCACGATGTTGATGTCGCTGAGTTCGTACGTGCGGCGGGCGGTTCTGCCCATGCCGATTTCAACCAAGTCGCGCATTGTGTGTCTGCCTAGCGGGCGTAGTAATTGGGCGCTTCGACGGTCATGGCGATGTCGTGCGGATGGCTCTCCTTGAGTCCGGCGGCGGTGATCTGGACGAACTGCGCGCGTTGCAACTCGGCGATGGTGGCGGCCCCGGTGTAGCCCATCGCGGCGCGCAGCCCGCCGGTCAACTGGTGGATCACGGTGGCCAGCGGACCCCGGAAGGGCACTCTGCCTTCGATGCCCTCGGGAACCAGCTTGTCCTCAGACAGCACATCGTCCTGGAAGTAGCGGTCCTTGGAATAGCTGCGACCGGCGGTCCCGGCCGCGCCCCGGCCCTGCATCGCGCCCAGCGAGCCCATGCCCCGATAGCTCTTGAACTGCTTGCCGTTGACGAATATCAGCTCGCCCGGCGATTCGGCGGTGCCGGCCAGCAGCGACCCGAGCATGGCGGTGGAGGCACCGGCGGCCAACGCCTTGGCGATATCGCCGGAGTACTGCAGTCCGCCGTCGGCGATCACCGGGACACCGGCCGGCACGCATACGGCGGCGGCTTCCAGAATCGCGGTGATCTGCGGTGCGCCAACCCCGGCCACCACCCGGGTGGTGCAGATGGAACCCGGACCCACGCCGACCTTGACCGCGTCGGCACCAGCCTCCACCAAGGCGGCGGCCGCACCGCGGGTGGCGACGTTGCCGCCGATCACCTCGACCCGGTGGCCGATCTCGCCCTTGAGCTTTCCGACCATGTCCAGGACCCGACGATTGTGGGCGTGGGCGGTGTCGACCACCAGAACGTCGCCGCCGGCGTCGACCAGTGCCATCGCCCGCTCCCAGGAGTCGTCGCCGACTCCGACGGCCGCTCCGACCAGCAGCCGGCCATCGCTGTCCTTGGTGGCCAGCGGGTGCTGCTCGGTTTTGACGAAGTCCTTGACGGTGATCAGACCGGTCAGCCGACCGCCGCCGTCGACGATGGGCAGCTTCTCGATCTTGTTGCGCCGCAACAGGCCTAGCGCCGCGTCGGCGGTGACGCCCTCCTGCGCGGTGATCAGCGGGGCCTTCGTCATCACCTCGGCGACGCGTTTGTCGGTGTCCACCTCGAAGCGCATGTCGCGGTTGGTGATGATGCCCACCAGTTCGCCGGACGCATCGACGACGGGCAGGCCGGAGATCCGGAACTTGGCGCACATGGCGTCGACCTCGGCCAGGGTGTCCTCCGGTGAGCAGGTCACCGGGTCGGTCACCATTCCGGCCTCAGAGCGCTTCACCATCTCGACGTGGCTGGCCTGCTCGGTTACCGAGAGATTGCGGTGCAGGACTCCCATTCCACCGGCCCGTGCCATGGCAATGGCCATCCTCGCCTCGGTCACGGTATCCATGGCAGAACTGACCAACGGCACCCGCAGCCGGATCCGGCGGGTCAGTTGACTGGAGGTGTCAGCGGTGGCGGGCACCACGTCGGAAGCGGCCGGCAGGAGCAGCACGTCGTCGAAGGTCAGACCCAGCATCGCGATCTTGTGCGGGTCGTCGCCCCCGGTGCGGACCGGGGCTTCGGCAAAGGACATCCGTACAACCTCCGTCAGCAGGTGCTATTGAGAGCATCATCCTATCCGCTCACCGCGAGGTTATCTGGCGCGATACCTCGGGCGCTGCGTAGTCTGGACCGGTGCGCGACCACCTGCCACCTGCCCTGCCGCCCGACCCGTTCGCCGACGATCCCAGTGATCCGTCGGCGGCTTTGGACGCGCTGGAGCCCGGCCAGCCCCTGGACGCCGATGAGCGCGCGGCGGTGGAGGCCGATCTCGGCGATCTCGCGGTCTACGAGACGCTGTTGGCGCATCGCGGTATCCGGGGTCTCGTGGTCTGCTGCGACGACTGCCGCCAGGATCACTACCACGACTGGGACATGTTGCGCGCCAACCTGCTTCAGCTTCTGCTCGATGGCACCGTTCGTCCGCACGAGCCGGCCTACGATCCGGAACCCGACGCGTACGTCACCTGGGACTACTGCCGCGGGTACGCGGATGCCTCGCTCAACGAGGCGACGACCGACTATGACAATTTTCGCTAGCGCTTCGGAGACAATTTCCGCTAGCGCTTCTAACCGACGGGCACCACGACTGTTGTGGTGACCACGGGCGCTTCCGTGGGCTCCTCGGTTTGCGCGGTCTGCTCCTGAGTAGCTGTGACTTCGACCGTGGGCTGAGCGCTCGTGGCGTCGGCCGTGTCGGCCGTTGCGGCCTGGGGTGTTGTGGCCCGGGACGTCGCAGGTGCGGCAGCGCTGCTGGTGGCGGCCTGGGCCGGGGCGGCGGTCGTGGGTGCGGTGCTGGTGGTCGGTGCGGTGCTGGTCGTGGCCTTCGGCGCCGTACTGGTGGTCGGCGCCGCGCTTGTGGGCGCCGTCGCCGCAGTCGTGCTCGGACTCTGCGGGACCGCGGAGGTTGATGTCCCACTACTCGTGGACGCGGTGGAGGTCCCCCGAGACGTCGTCGCCGACGAAGACGTCGTCGCCGAAGAAGATGTCGTCGCTGGAGAAGTTGAAGTCCCCGACGTCGCCGTAGTCCCGGACGTCGTCGTCGTTCCGGACGTCGCCGTAGTTCCGGACGTCGCCGTAGTTCCGGACGTCGCAGTCGTCCCCGACGTCGTCGTAGTCCCAGACGTCGTCGTAGTCCCGGACGTGGTGGCCGGCGTTGTGGAATCAGTCGGCGACGGTGCGATCGGCGTGCTGGTGGGCGGAGCGACCGCGGGCACCAGCTCGGCCGCGGACGGCGGCACGGTGTAGATGATGCCGGGCGGGGCGGTGGCCTGGGGATCACGCTCGACGACCTTGGCCGACAAGTCGTTGAACTGTTCAAGCAGTTCCTGCTTCTGCGGCTCGTCGGCGATGGTGGCCACCTGAGTGCTGACAGCCACCAACTTCTCCTGGGCCTGCTGCCAGTCACCCTGGGAAATCAGTTCCTGCACCTGCTCGAGTTCGGTCTTCGCGGCCAGTGCCACCTTGACGTCGCGTACCTGCTTGGGCTCGCCGAACAGCATCGTGCGCCCCCCGT
>CAMCWJ010000103.1 GCA_945882475.1 Bifidobacterium breve | reverse complement strand
CGACGGCGCGGTGGGCGCGGTCAGCACCGGGCGAGAGGATGTTGCCGAATGAGCAAGCAGGACAAGCCGGTTGGCGAACTCGGCTACGAGCAGTGCCGGGACGAACTCATCGAAGTGGTGCGCTCCCTGGAACAGGGCGGCCTGGATCTCGACGCATCGCTGACCCTGTGGGAGCGCGGCGAGGCGTTGGCCAAGCGCTGCGAGGAACACCTGGCCGGAGCGCGGACCCGGATCGAGACGGCCCTGGCTGCCACCGAGCCGGACGGCGACTAACTGACCCGGAGCCGGACGGCGACTAGCTGACCCCGAGCCGGACGGCGACTGACTAACCCAACGCCGGACCGTCTGGCGCCGAGCGGCGATCCAACCACCACACCACCGCCATATGCGGCACGGTCAGGGCGAGGAGCAGGCGCAACACCTCTGCCAACACCGTGGCCGGTTCCGGTGCGGTGAGGGTGAACCAGGCCAGGGCAAGGATCACCGCCAGTGCGGCCAAGGACATTGGGGCGGCGAGTCCCGCCAAGCGCCGCAGCGCCGCCCGCGGTCGCCCCTGCGCCAGCAGGGCCGAGCAGCCGGGCTCCTCGGTGAGCATTCGCGCCGAATGGCGAAGCGCGTGCCAGCCGCCAAACCAGACGGCGAAGGCCACCAGGGGTTGGACCAGCATTCCCAACGCGCCGATCAGAGCGATGTCGAGCGCAGCGCCGGTGCGGCCGGCCACCAGCGATGCGACCACCGCACCGGTGGCCGCGACCAGCCAGATCAGCAGGCCCGCGGTCCGGACCGGTGCCGCCCCTATCACCTGGGCCAGGCCAGGCGAGACGGCTCTGGCCACATCACTGACCTGAGCGCCCGACCGCGCCAGCGGCAGCAGCAGGGCTCCGGAGCCCGCGACGACGATCGCCGCAGCGGTGATTCGCGAGGGCCGCCACCCGGAGAGTTCCCGGGTGACGACGAGTTCACCCAGGCCGAAGTGCAGCGCGCTGAGCGCGACGACGGCGAGCAGGGCTATCGGGCCGCCCCATCGCAGCAGCGCCCAGGCCGCCGCGGCGAGTCCCGCGTAGGCGAGGACAACCGGGACGATCCGTCGGCCGGCCAGCCGCATTGCCATCAGATGGTCGACCCCACCATGCGGAAGGCCCGCCAGGAACCCCAGTCCGGCGACGATCAGCGCGGCCGGTGAGGCTAGCGCGGGCAGGCCGATGATCTGCCCGCCAGCCATCAGCACGACGCCGACCACGAGCCAACGCGACCAGTCCGCCGCGATACCGAGCGCGTCGACCTGAGCGGCGTGGACTCGTCCGCCTGCGGCGACAGCCTGTCGATTCGCCTCGGCCACGACTGCCTGCCTCCACGGTATCGTCTGGTAAAGCTTTTGCCTCCCAATGCCTTTCAGCATTTGCACCGCGAATTTCAGTGATTCCGGGGCAATCTGGGTAACATCTCAGGTTAACAGCAGGTGCGGCCACAGTGAACAGACCGGAGGACACATGGTCCAGCGCGGAACCGGGAACCCATCGCACACAGGGCAATCCCGGGTGGCGGTCATCATCGGCGGCGCGTCCGGAATCGGCTGGGCCACCGCACAGGTGCTGGCGGCCGAGGGCTGCCGGGTGACGATCGCCGACCGCAACACCGACGGGGCTGCCACGCGCGCCGCCGAACTTGGCGAGCCGCACACCTGGGCGGCTGTCGAGGTCACCGACGAGAACAGCGTCGCAAGGCTTTTTGACGACGTGGTCACCCGCGAGGGCGGTCTGCACGTGGTGGTCAACTGCGCCGGGTTCAGCGGCTTCGGCGTGATCACCGAGCTCGACGCCGAGCAGTTTCGCTCCGTGATCGACGTGTGCCTCACCGGCGGGTTCCTGGTCCTCAAGCACGCCGGCCGCCATCTCGGTCCGGGAGGGACCGTGGTGTCGCTGACCTCACTGAACGCCCGACAGCCTGCAATCGGCATGAGCGCGTACTGCGCGGCGAAGGCCGGACTGTCGATGCTGACCCAGGTCGCCGCGCTGGAACTCGGACCGCGTGGTGTGCGGGTCAACGCCGTGGCACCGGGATTCGTGCACACCCCGCTCACCGAGGGGGCCGCCGCGGTCCCCGGGGTGGTTGAGGAGTACATCGAGAACACCGCACTGGGCCGGGCCGGCACGCCGGAGGATGTCGCCGCCGCGGTCGCGTTTCTTTGCTCGCAGCAGTCATCCTGGCTCACCGGCGAGGTGCTCGATCTGAATGGCGGCGCCCACCTCAAGCGTTACCCCAACATCGCGGAACACCTGACCAGACTGATGGAACAGTGAGCCGCACAGGTTAAGGTGCACCACTATGAAGACGGAGTTCACGCCCAGCCAGAAGCGAGCGCTGGGGATAGCCACCGCATTCGCATTGCTGTTCGCGGCCTACTTCCTGCGGCGCTACCTGATCCTGGTGGTGATCGCCGCGATCGTCGCCTACCTGTTCAACCCCGTCTACGACCGTCTGCGCACCAGGTTCGGCACCGGGATGTCCACCACGCTGACGGTCCTGGCCGCGTTAGCCACCGTCGTCATCCCCCTGAGTCTGCTCGTCACCATCGCCACATTTCAGATTTCCCGAATGCTGACCAGCCTGGCCGGTTGGGCGAAAACCGCCGACCTCAATGCGCTCGGCAACCGTGGCCTCGAAATCGTCAACGGGCTGCTGGGCAAGCTTCCATTCCAGACCCCCGCCGTCACGACAGACTCGCTGCGGACGCCGGTGGTGACCGCAGCCCAGAACGTCGGCGAATGGCTGCTGCGAACGCTTCAGGGGGCGGCCGGTGGCGCCATCGGCTTCATCACCGCGGCGATCATCTTTCTCTACGTGTTGATCTCGCTGATTAGCAACCGAACCGAAGTGCTGATGCTGGTCCGCCGGCTCAACCCACTCGGCGTCGAGGTGACCGATCTCTATCTGGCGAAAATGGGAGCCATGGTCCGCGGGGCGGTCCGAGGCCAGTTCATCATCGCGGTGATCCAGGGTCTGCTCGGTGCGGCATCGATCTACATCGCCGGCTTCCACGACGCCTTCTTCATCATCGCGATCTTCCTGATCGCCCTGTCGGTCATTCCGCTGGGCAGCGGCATCGTGACGATCCCGTTCGGCATTGGAATGATGATCTTCGGCAACGTATTCGGCGGCCTGTTCGTCGTACTGTTCCACCTTATCGGCATCACCAACGTGGACAACTTCCTGCGGCCGATCCTCGTTCCCCGCGAAGCCAAGCTGGACTCAGCCCTGATGCTGCTGTCGGTGTTCTCCGGCATCGCGATGTTCGGTTTCTTCGGCATCGTTCTCGGCCCGGTGCTGATGATCATGATCGTCACCACGATCTCGGTCTACCTCGAGGTCGACAAGGGTGTCGAGATGGACGACGACGAACCGGCACCCGAGGAGAAGAAGCGGCGAAAGTTGTTCCGCCGCAAGAAGAAATCCGCGGCAGCCGCGTCTTCGGCTGCCGCGGTGGCGGTGGAACCGGTCCCCACAGTCGGGACTACCGAAACGCTCGCCCCGGCGGCAGAACCTACGTCAACCGCTCCCTGAGGAACTCCACCACGCGCTTGCGGGCCTCGTAGGCGAGCTGACCGGGCGTCTCGCGCACTTCCAGGGTGAGCACCGAGTGGGCCATCCGGCCGAAGCCGCCCGGGTTACCTTTGGACGAGTCCAGTTCGATGACCTCGAACGCGTCACCCAACCGGTCCTTGAGGGTCGCGAAGCGCTCGGCCGGCACCAACGGATCGCCGCTGAACCGCAGACCCAGCGCGCACAGGCCTTCGTTGGCGGCCCGCCGCTCGATGACCTTCAGTTCGGCTTCGGAGACACCCGGATCGCGGCGCAACCGAGGTGTCAGCGGCATCGGCAACGAGGGTTGACTCAGCACCGGAGCCAGCACGCTGTCGTCGACAGCCGCGGCCAGGGCGAATCCGCCCGAGAAGCACTGCCCGATCACACCGACGCCACGGCCGGGGGTCTTGGACTTGAGGTCACGGGCCAGCGCGCGCAGATACTGACTGATCGGCCGGTCCTGGTTCGTCGCGAAGGCGGCGAACTCCTTTGCAACGCAGCCGCGCGCGATCACGGCGACCGCGCCGGCCCTCCCGGCCGGCGCCCCCGGGGTGCCGTACAGCGATGGGATGACGACGGTGAAACCGTTGTCCACCAAATAGTTTCCCAGCGCGAGCACGCCGGGATGCGCCCCGGGCATCTCGGGGATCAGCACCACGCCGGGGCCGGAGCCCTTACGGTAGACCGGGTAGGTGAAGCCCGCGGCACTGAACTGTTCGCGCGTCCAGCCAGTGAGGTCTGCTTCGGGTGCTTCCATCGGAGTCCTCTTTCTCTCCCGGTCACCGCTGAGGGATCAGTGGTGACTGCGTCTGCGTTCCGGCGGCCAGTGTCCGGAAGTCCGAACTGCTGCCCGCGCCGGTGATGGCGAGTTGGGCCACGCCCAGCGGACTGTCCAGCCGGGTGGTCCACACCGGTTCGGTGCCCTCACCACCCTGGTAGACGATCCAGGTGACGCCGTCGACGTCCTCCGTCCCGGTGGGATACACCGAACTTTCAATTGACCGGACCAGCGCGGTCTCGTCGGCGTCGCTCTGGGTCAGGCTCACATACATCTTCGACGGCGCGAGATAGCCGACGCGGGTTGTGACGGCGCGCTGTCGTTGGCCGGTGCGCGGGTCGGTGCGGCCGGCCTCGATACCGCCGCGGACCCCGGAGTTGGCCTGCCAGCCCGCCGGGAGCCGCGGCAGCCGCACCGGGAAGTTCAGCGCATCGGCGTCGGCTTGCAGCCCCGCTTGGGTGTCGTAGGTCGGGGCCATACCCTCGGTCGGCCCGCTGGGGCTAAAGGAGCACATGCCCACCAGCCCAGCCAGCACCAGGCACGCGAGCACCAGCGGGCCCAGCGACCAGAACATGTCGCGGCCGTCCTGCAACAGCCTCGGCTTGGCGGGCTTGGCAGTCGGGAATGCGACCTCTGGCTCCTTGTCCGGCGGGCTTGTCACGCACGCCAGTATCCCAGGTCCCAACCGGCTACCCCGCTCTGGGACAATCTGCGCATGCACGATGCCCGCCGCCGCGAAGCCCCCGACCGCAACCTCGCCCTGGAGCTGGTCCGGGTTACCGAGGCGGGCGCGATGGCGGCCGGACGCTGGGTCGGCCGTGGCGACAAGGAGGGTGGTGACGGCGCCGCCGTCGACGCGATGCGCCAGCTGGTCAATACCGTGTCGATGCGCGGCGTGGTGGTCATCGGGGAAGGCGAGAAGGACAACGCTCCGATGCTCTACAACGGCGAGGAGGTCGGCAACGGCGACGGACCCGACTGCGACTTCGCCGTCGATCCGGTCGATGGCACCACCCTGATGAGCAAGGGCATGCCGAATGCGATCTCGGTGCTCGCGGTGGCCGAACGCGGTGCGATGTTCGACCCCTCGGCGGTGTTCTACATGAACAAGATCGCGGTGGGTCCCGATGCCGTCGACGTCATCGACATCACCGCACCGATCGGCGAGAACGTCCGCCGGGTCGCGAAGGCGAAGAACTCGTCGGTCGCCGACCTGACGGTGTGCATCCTGGACCGGCCGCGCCACGAAAATCTGATCGCCGACGTCCGCGCGGCCGGCGCCCGCATCCGGCTGATCTCCGACGGCGACGTCGCCGGCGCGATCTCGGCCTGCCGGCCGGACTCGGGTACCGACATGCTGGCCGGTATCGGCGGCACACCGGAAGGCATCATCACCGCGGCGGCGATTCGCTGCATGGGTGGGGCGATCCAGGCCCAACTCGCCCCCACCGATGAGGCCGAACGACGCAAGGCCCTGGACCGCGGCCACGACTTGGACCGCGTGCTGGGCACCACGGACCTGGTCTCCGGGGAGAACGTCTTCTTCTGTGCGACCGGAGTCACCGACGGCGACCTGCTCAAGGGCGTCCGGTTCTTCGGTGGCGGCTGCACTACCCAGTCGATCGTGATGCGCTCCAAGTCCGGCACGGTTCGGACCATCGAGGCCTACCACCGGCTGTCCAAGCTCAACGAGTACTCCGCGGTGGATTTCACCGGGGATGCCTCCGCTGCCTATCCACTTCCGTAAGCAACCATCAGAGGGAGCCATGAGCGCCAACACCGACGGCGAGTACCGCATCGAGCACGACACCATGGGCGAGGTCCGGGTGCCGGTCAATGCCCTGTGGCGGGCGCAGACGCAGCGGGCCGTGGAGAACTTCCCGATTTCCTTCCGCGGGCTGGATCGCAACCAGATCCGGGCGATGGCGCTGTTGAAGGCGGCGTGCGCCCAGGTCAACAAGGACCTGCAGAAGCTGTCGCCGGAGAAGGCCGACGCGATCATCGCCGCCGCGAATGAGATCGCCGACGGCGCCCATGACGACCAGTTCCCCATCGACGTGTTCCAGACCGGCTCGGGCACCAGTTCGAACATGAACGCCAACGAGGTGATCGCCTCGATCTGTGACCGCGACGGCGTGACGGTGCACCCCAACGACGACGTCAACATGTCCCAGTCCTCCAATGACACCTTCCCGACGTCGACCCATATCGCTGCCACCGAAGCCGCTGTGCGCCAGTTGATCCCGGCCCTGGAGGTGCTGCATTCATCTCTGGCGGCCAAGGCCACGCAGTGGCGCACCGTGGTCAAGTCCGGACGCACCCATCTGATGGATGCCGTTCCGGTCACCCTCGGCCAGGAGTTCGGCGGCTACGCCCGCCAGGTCGAGGCCGGTATCGAAAGAGTGCGCGGGTCCCTTCCCCGCTTGGGCGAACTCGCCATCGGCGGCACCGCCGTCGGCACCGGCCTCAACGCACCCGACGGGTTCGGCGCCAAGGTCGTCGACGTGCTGGTCGCTCAGACCGGATTGGCCGAATTACGCACCGCCAGCAACTCTTTCGAGGCTCAGGCCGCCCGCGACGGTCTGGTCGAGGCATCGGGTGCGCTCAAGACCATCGCGGTGTCACTGACCAAGATCGCCAACGACATCCGCTGGATGGGCTCCGGGCCGCTGACCGGCTTGGGCGAAGTGCATCTGCCCGATCTGCAGCCGGGCTCCTCGATCATGCCGGGCAAGGTCAACCCGGTGATCCCCGAGGCGGTCACCCAGGTGGCCGCCCAGGTGATCGGCAACGACGCCGCCATCACCGTCGGCGGTCTCTCGGGTGCGTTCGAGCTCAACGTCTACATTCCGATGATGGCGCGCAATCTGTTGGAGTCGTTCACTCTGCTGGCCAACGTCTCGAAGCTGTTCGCGGAGAAGTGCATTGACGGCCTGGTGGCTGACGAGACACGGCTGCGCCGGTTGGCCGAGTCCTCGCCGTCGATCGTGACGCCGCTCAATTCGGCCATTGGCTACGAGGAAGCCGCGGCGGTGGCCAAGGAAGCGCTCAAGGAGCACAAGACGATTCGCCAGACGGTGATCGACCGCGGTCTGATCGGCGAAAAGCTCTCCGAGGAGGAACTCGACCGCCGCCTCGACGTGCTGGCGATGGCGAAGGTCAAAGACGAGGGCTAGCCGCCCGATTGGCCAAGCCGCCGATCCCCAGTGGCGCGGTGATGCTGTGCAGCACCAGGCTCAAGCTCACCGTGACCACCACGGCCTGGGCGATCAGATCCTCGTGCAATAGCTCTCCCCGTTCGATCACCACCAGTCCGAGCACCAGGGTTCCGATGCCGCGCGGACCGAACCACCCGATGAACGCTCTGCTGTAGCCGGGCAGATCGGTGCGTAGCAACGCCACCGCCACAGCGACCAGGCGCACCCCGAACAGCGCCAGCACCGCGAAGGCGACGACCCGCCAACTCACCTGCCGCCAAGCGTCGATGACCGCGAACGCCCCGAACATCGCGAACACCAACAACTCCAGCACTCGGGCGGTGGCGTCGCAGACCTGGTTGGGCATCCGGTCGGCGGCACCAGGCGCGGAGGTGGTGCGGCGGGCGACGAAGGCGAACGCCAGCCCCCCGGTGAACGCGGCGACAAAACCGCTGGCCGCGGCGTACTCACCCACCTCGAAACAGATCAGCGCTATCGCCAGTGTCGCCAGTTGCGCCCAGGTGTCGTTGAGCCAGTTGCGGCGACGCGACCACCCGATGAGCAACCCGCCCGCAAGGCCGATCACGACGCCCAGCACCAGCGAGACGATCTCGGTGCGGAAGACGAACCACGCCCAATGACCGGGATGGGCATCCACCTCGACCGAGGCCAGTCCGAGTGCGGCCAGCAGTGCCGCGAGGGCGAAGCCGTCGTAGAACCCGCTCTCCAATGACATGGCGTTGCGAACCCGTTCAGGAATCCGTTCATCCTCGAGCAGCGCATCGATGAGCGCCACCTCGGTGGGCGCGACGATCGCCGCCAGACACACCGCCTCCCACCATGGCAGCACCGGCAACAGCAGGGCCGCGGTCAGCGCACCCATCACCAGCGTCAGCGGAAACCCGATCGCAAGCAATCGGAAGCCGTTGCGGCTCGGCTGCCCCGCCGCGTTGATCCTCAGATTGGACGCCTGGACGAACAGGATCACCGTCAGTGCGAGTTGCGCCAGCACCGTATAGCCCTCGGTGCCCGGGCCGGCATCGAGCAGGTTGAGCCCGAACGGCCCCAGTGCCATTCCC
>CAMCWJ010000102.1 GCA_945882475.1 Bifidobacterium breve | reverse complement strand
CCAGTTCGCCCTGGCTGTGCACCGGGCGCGACGACAACACCGCCACGACGCGGGCCTGCCGTGCGGCCCGGGTGATAGCGACATCCGAGGATCGGGTCATCGCCGCGACCCCCCGTTGCGCTGTTCCAGCAGCCACACCAGCAGCGCCTTCTGGGCGTGCAACCGATTCTCGGCCTCGTCCCACACCGCACTGTGCGGGCCGTCGATCACCTCATCGGTGATCTCCTCCCCCCGGTGCGCCGGAAGGCAATGCAGCACAACGGCTTCCGAGTCGGCACGGGACAACAGCGCGGCGTTGAGCTGGAACGGCCGGAACGGTCCGACCCGGTCCAGGCCGTCGTTCTCCTGGCCCATCGAGGTCCAGGTGTCGGTGACGAGCACGTCGGCGCCGGCAACCGCGGCATGCGGATCGCCGGTGAACGCGATCGTCGCACCGGTCTGCGCGGCGCGGTCCTGCGCGGCGGCGACGAATCGGCGGTCCGGTTCGAAACCCGCCGGGGCGGCGATCGTGACGTTCACCCCGGCGGTGGCCCCGCCGAGCATCAGCGAGTGCGCCATGTTGTTGGCGCCGTCACCGAGGTAGGTCATCCGCAGACCGCGCAGCGAACCCTTGCGTTCGGCGATGGTCTGCAGGTCGGCGAGCACCTGACAGGGATGGAACTCGTCGGAGAGCGCGTTGACCACCGGAACCGTTGCAGCCGAAGCCATCTCGTCGAGGCGGTGCTGACCGAAGGTCCGCCACACGATCGCATCGACGTAGCGAGAGAGCACCCGGCCGGTGTCCTCCAGGGTCTCCTCGCGGCCCAGTTGGGTCTTACTTCCGTCGACGACGACGGCGTGACCACCGAGTTGGGCGATCCCGATCTCGAAGGAGAACCGGGTGCGGGTGGAGTTCTTGTCGAAGATCACCGCCACACCCCGGGGGCCCTCGAGTGGACGCCGACTCAGCGGGGCTGCCTTGAGGTCGGCGGCCAGTGCCAGCACCTCGGCCTGCTCGGCCGGGGACAGATCGTCGTCGCGCAGGAAGTGTCTCGTCACGGTGTCTCTCCCGCGCTCGCGGTGTCGAGAATGGCGGGCAACCCGGCTAGGAAACTGGCGATCTGTGCCTCGGTGATGATCAACGGCGGGGCAAGCCGGACGACGTCGGGCGCTGCCGCGTTGACCAGGAACCCGGCATCGCGTGCGGCGGTCTCGACCGCCGTGGCGTGCGGTGCGGTAAGAACCACGCCGCGCAACAGGCCACGGCCGCGAACGTAGTCGACCAGCGGGTGGTTCAGTGCCTCGATACCGTGCTGCAGGGTCTTGCCCAGCGCGTCGGCATTACCCATCAGGTTCTCCTCGGTGAGCACCCGCAGCACCGCGCAGGCGGCCGCCGCACAAACCGGGTTGCCGCCGAAGGTGCTGCCGTGCATGCCGGGCGTCATCAACTCCGCGGCCGGCCCGACGGCCAGGCAGGCACCGATCGGCAGTCCGCCGGCCAGACCCTTGGCCAGGGTGACGATATCCGGCGTGACGCCGTCGTGGGAGTGGGCGAAGAATGTCCCGGTCCGGCCCACGCCGGTCTGCACCTCGTCGAGGGCGAGCAGGGCACCGTGGCGGCGGGTGATCTCCCGGGCGGCGGCCAGGTAGCCGGCCGGCGGGACCACCACCCCGCCCTCCCCCATGATCGGTTCCAGGAACACCGCGGCGGTCTCGTCGTCGACGGCGGCGGCCAGGGCGTCGGCATCGCCGTAGGGCACATGCGTGACGAATCCGGGCAGCGGCTCGAACGGAGCACGCTTGCCCGGCTGCCCGGTCAGCGCCAGTGCGCCCATGGTGCGGCCGTGGAATGATCCTTCGGCCGCAACGAGTTTGATCCGCCCGGTGAGCCGGGTCAGCTTGAAGGCCACCTCGTTGGCTTCGGCGCCGGAGTTGCAGAAGAACACCCGCGCGGGCGCGCCGAGGTGGCCGACCAGTGCTTCGGCCAGTGCGATGCCGGGTTCGGTGGCGTACAGGTTGGAGACGTGACCGAGGGTGTCGAGTTGTGCTGTGACGGCCTCTCTGATGGCCGGGTGGCGATGACCCAGAATGTTGACGGCGATGCCGCCGAGCAGGTCCAGATAGGTCTTGCCGTCGACGTCGGTGACCACCGCACCGTCACCGGATGCCAGCGCCACCGGCGGGGTGCCGTAGTTGTCCATCATGACCGCTCTCCAGCGGTCGAGCATCGCGGTCACCGGAGGACCGTCGTTCCGGCGCTCGCTTCACCGAACAGCGCGCCGATCACGCAGTGCCCGACCCGGCCGTCGATCACCTGCGCGCTGGGTACGCCGGCCTCGACCGCCCGCAGGCAGGCTTCGATCTTGGGCACCATGCCCTCCTCAAGGGTGGGCAGTAGCTGTGCCAGCGTCGCGGTGTCGATCTCGCTGACCAGGGAGTCGCGGTCCGGCCAGCGGGTGTAGAGCCCTTCGACGTCGGTGAGCATCAGCAGCGTCTGCGCGCCCAGTGCCTGAGCCAGCGCCGCCGCTGCGGTGTCGGCGTTGATGTTGTGCACCACACCGTCGGCGTCGGGGCCGATCGTGGAGATCACCGGAATGCGTCCTGCCGCAAGGAGATCGTGGATCACCGCGCTGTTGACCTCCGCGACATCGCCGACCAGTCCGATATCGGTCTGGACGCCATCGATGGTGACGGTGCGCCGCACCGCGGTGAACAGCCGGGCGTCCTCGCCGGTGAGGCCGACGGCGTACGGTCCGTGGGCGTTGATGAGGTTCACCAGTTCCCGGCCAACCTGGCCGAACAACACCATGCGGGCGACGTCGAGCACCTCGGGTGTGGTGACCCGGAAGCCGCCCCTGAATTCGCCTGCAATACCCAGCCGTTTGAGCATCGCGCTGATCTGCGGGCCGCCGCCGTGCACCACCACCGGGTGGACGCCGGCGGTGTGCAGGGCCACGATGTCGGCGGCGAAGGCGGCTTTGAGCGCCTCGTCGGTCATCGCGTTGCCGCCGTACTTGACCACGACGATCTTGCCGCGCAGGTCTTCAGCATTGCGGGCGGTCATGAGCTGTAGGCCGAGTTCTCTTCGACATAGGCGTGCGAAAGGTCGGTGGTGCGGATCGTGGCCTCGGCATCACCGAGTTTGAGGTCGATGGTGACCTCGATGTCGGGGCCGGACAGGTCGACATCACGCGCACCGGGTGCACCGGCGCCGTCGATGCACACCGGAAACCCGTTGAACGCGACCATAATCCGATCGGCTTCGATCGGAAACGGTGACATGCCGACTGCCGCCAGCACCCGGCCCCAGTTCGGGTCGGAGCCGAACATCGCGGTCTTGACCAAGCTGTCACGGGCGACTATCCGGGCGGCGGTGACGGCGTCGTCCTCGGTGGGCGCTCCGGTCACGGTGATCCTGACCCGCTTGGTGACACCCTCGGCGTCGGCCTGCATCTGTGCGCACAGGTCCGCGCAGACCCGCAGTACGGCGTCGTCAAGATGCTCCTGGCTGGGCCGGATCGCACTGGCGCCCGAGGCGAGCAGAAGCACGGTGTCGTTGGTCGAGGAACTGCCGTCGACATCGAGACGGTCGAAGGTGCGCGCGGCCGCACGGCGCAGTGCGGTGTCCAGAGCGGCGGCATCGGCCACGGCATCGGTGGTCAGCACCACCAGCATGGTGGCCAGCGACGGCGCCAGCATGCCCGCACCCTTGGCCATCCCGCCGAGGGTCCAGTTCTCCCCGGAGGCCATATCGTGATGCAACGCAACCTGTTTGGGCACGGTATCGGTGGTCATGATGGCGTGCGCGGCATCGTCGCCGCCGACCAGTCCGCCGGCCAGTTCGTGGACGATCTCGGTGACCCCGGCCAGCACCCGGTCCATCGGCAACCGGTCGCCGATCAGTCCGGTGGAACAGACCGCCACCTCGATCGGTCCGGTCTCGGTGCCCCAATCCGAGAGCGCGGCCGCTACCGCCTCGGCGGTGTGGTGGGTGTCGGCGAACCCGGCAGGCCCGGTGCAGGCGTTGGCGCCGCCGGAGTTCAGCAGCACCGCCCGCAGTCGACCGGTGCCCAGCACCTGTGCGCTCCACAGCACCGGCGCGGCCTTGACCTGGTTGCGGGTGAACACTCCCGCCGCCGCGTAGTCGGGTCCCTCGTTGAACACCAGCGCCAGATCCGGCTTGCCGGATTTCTTGATACCCGCGGCGATACCCGCGGCGCGGAAACCCAAGGGGGCGGTGACGCCCTGATTGCGCAGCAGTCTCACGGCGCCACCCCGACCACCGACAGCCCATCGGACTCCGGCCAGCCCAGCGCAAGGTTCAGCGACTGCACCGCCGCACCGGCGGTCCCCTTGACCAGGTTGTCGATCACGCAGACCGCGACCATCACCCCGGCGTCGGCGTCCACGGCGACGGCGAGTTGCGCGGCATTGCTGCCGATCACCGACCCGGTGGTGGGTAGCTGACCCTCGGGCAGCAGATAGACGAACGGCTCTGCGTCATAGGCCTTTTCGTAAGCGGCCCGGATGTCGGATTGCGACGCCGTCGTCGGCGCGGTGCAGGTGGCCAGGATCCCCCGGGCAGTCGGAATCAGCACCGGGGTGAACGACACCGTGACATCGCGATTCGTGACGGCCCGCAATCCCTGGGCGATCTCCGGGGTGTGCCGGTGCACGCCGGCGATGTTGTAGGCCCGGGCTGATCCGATGACCTCGGAGGCCAGCAGGTCGACCTTGGCGGCCCGCCCCGCTCCCGAGGTGCCGCTGACCGCGACCACGGTGACGGCCGGGTCCACGAGGCCGGCAGCCACAGCGGGAAACAGTGCCAGCAGTGCCGCGGTGGGATAGCAACCCGGCACCGCGATTCGGGTGGCACCGCGCAGTCGCTCCCGGCCACCGGGAAGTTCGGGCAGACCGTACGGCCACTGGCCCGCATACGGCGTGCCGTAGAACCGGTCCCAATCGCCGGCGTCGGTGAGCCGGAAGTCCGCCCCGCAGTCGATGACGACGGTGTCCGGGCCGAGTTGCTCGGCCAGCGCAGCCGAGTGTCCGTGCGGTAGGGCCAGGAACACCACGTCATGGCCGGCCAGTATCTCGACCTCGGTGGGCTCGAGAACTCGCTGCGCTAGCGGCAGCAGGTGCGGATGATGTTCGGCCAGCGTGGTGCCTGCACTGGCGGCCGCGGTCAGCGCGCCGATACTCAACCGGCCGTCGGCATATCCGGGGTGGCCGAGCAGCAGGCGCAGAATCTCCCCGCCTGCGTAGCCGCTGGCGCCGGCTATCGCTACCGAGGTCATCGGGACATTCTGCATCATTATGCACAGTTGTGCAAATACATGCTCACGTCCTCCCGCGAGAGGAACCTAGCTGCGCAGGGCTGCGCCGAGCCGCTCGGCGGCCATCGCGACGGCCCCATCGCGGGCCGCGCTGGCCTCGTCCTCGGTAAGAGTGCGATCCGGTGCCCGGAACCGCAGCGCCAGGGTCAGCGACTTGCGGCCCTCGCCGACCTGCGGGCCGGTGTAGACGTCGAACAGGGCGACGTCCTCGAGCAGATCCCCGGCGCCGGCGCGGACGGCGGCGATCACCGAGGCGGTGTCGACACTCGCGTCCACCACCAGGCTCAGATCCTGGAACACCGCGGGAAACGGCGACACCCGCGGAGCGGGCAACGTGGCAGTCGTCGGGACCGCGTCGAGGTCGAGTTCGACCGCGCAGGTTCCTCTGGGCAGCCCGGTCCGTTCGATGACACCCGGATGCAACTGCCCGGCGTGACCGACGGCCCGACCGTCGATCACCACTTCGGCGCAGCGGCCCGGATGCCACGGCAGGTGCTGTGTCGGCCGCAGTTCGACGTCCACACCGGCAGCCCGGGCGATCACCCGGACCGCCTCGAAGGCGTCGGCCGCCTCCACGGCCCGACCCGGTCCCCATGGCCCGCGCGGTTCCCGCAGACCGGTGAGAACCACCGCAACGTGCACGGGTTGTCGGGGCAGCGAGTCGTCGATGGTGGCGATCTCGGCGTCGGTGGGCCGGCGGTCGGTGGGGATCAGTTCCACCGCGCGGGTATGGGCGGTCGGTTGCGCCACCTGGGCAATCGAGAACAGCGCCACATCGCCGAAGCCGCGGGAGACATTGCGGGACAACGCTTCCAGCAGCGCGGGCACCAAGGTGGTGGCCAGATGCGGACGGTCGGCCTCCAGTGGATTGAGCACCGAGGTGGTCTTGCGGCGCGGGTCGTCGGCGGCCAGACCCCACTGGTCGAACACTCCGGCGGGCAGGAACGGCGTGGGCAACACCTCGGTGAAGCCCGCCAGTGCCAGCGACTTGCCGACCGCGCGGCGGCGCTGCTGGCCCGGGGTCAGGCCGCGGCCCGCGGGGGCGGTGGGCAGCACCGAGGGGACGGCGTCGAGGCCCTCCAGTCGCAGCACCTCCTCGACGAGGTCGGCGGGCGCGACGATATCGGGCCGCCAACTCGGCGGGGTGACGGTCAGTACATCCGAACCCGGGTCGGATGCCACCCGGGCACCGATCTGCGTGAGGCGGCGCACCGTGGCGCCGTCGGGATACACCACACCGGCCATCCGATCGGGAAGGTCGATGGGCATCCGCACCGGGCCCGGCGAGAAATCCTCCCGTGGTGGATCGCCGCGCCAGTCGGTGAGCGCCGAGCCCACGGTGCCACCGGCGATCTCGGCCAACAGTGTCGAGGCGCGGTCGATCGCCGCCACCGAAATCGCGGGGTCCACCGACCGTTCATAGCGTCGGCCGGCCTCGCTGACCAGATGCAGCCGACGGATCGTGCGGGAGACTGCGGCCGGATCCCAGACCGCGGCTTCAAGCAGCACATCGGTGGTGTTCGCGTCGATCTCGGTGGTGCCCGCGCCCATCACGCCGCCGATAGCCGCGACGGCCACATCGTCGACGATCAGGACGTCAGCGGGTTCGAGCTTGCGTTCGATGTCATCCAGGGTGACGACGGTCTCCCCCGGTTCGGCGAACCGCACCGCGAACTCGCCGTGGATCCGGCTGCGGTCGTGGGCGTGCATGGGGTGGCCGAGTTCGAGCATGACGTAGTTGGTGACGTCGACTGCCGGCGAGATGGGCCGGATGCCGCTGAGGATGAGTCGGCGACGCAGCCACCACGGCGACACCGCGGCAGGGTCGATGCCGGTGACAGCGCGTAGCGCGAAGCGGCTGACGCCGGTGCCGGGTTGGACCATCACCGGTAATGCGTCACCCTCGGCGGGCAGCGTCGGCACGACGTTCGGGTCGAAGGCGGGGTCGACGAATTCCAGGTCGTAGGCGCAGGCAATCTCACGGGCGATACCGCGCACCGACAACCCATAACCGCGGTCGGGTGTGATGGCGAGGTCGAACACCACATCATCGAGGCCCAGCACGGCAGCTGCATCGTCGCCAGGTTCGGCGGTCCCGGGCGGCAGTACCAGGATGCCGGAGTGGTCGGTCCCCATACCGAGTTCGGCGGCCGAGCAGATCATGCCGTCTGAGGTCCGGCCGTAGGTCTTACGGGTGGCGATCTGGAAGTCGCCCGGCAGGGTGGCGCCGGGCAGTGCCACTGCGACCAGGTCACCTACGGCGAAGTTCGTTGCACCACAGACGATCTCGCGATCGGTTCCTTCGCCCACATCCACCGTGCAGGCCCGGATGGGCTTCTTGAACTCGGCGAGTTCCTCGATGGTGGCGACCCGGCCGATTTTCAGCGGTCCGGTCACCGGGCCGAGTGTGATGATGTCCTCGACCTCGTGCCCGACTCGAATCAGCGCCTGCTCGAGATCCGAAGGAGACACGTCCCATCCGGGTGCTCCGGCCTGCACGACGTCGCGCAGCCAGCTATAGGGAAGCCGCATCAGAGTCCGGCCCCGAACGGCAACGAGAACCGCACGTCGCCCTCGACGATGTCGCGCATATCAGGGATTCCGTTGCGGAACTGCAGGGTGCGCTCCAGGCCACACCCGAAAGCGAAGCCGGAGTAGACCTCGGGGTCGATTCCGGCCGCGCGCAACACGTTGGGGTTGACCATGCCGCAGCCGCCCCACTCCACCCAACCGGGGCCACCCTTCTTGCCGGGGAAGAACACATCTACTTCGGCCGAGGGTTCGGTGAACGGGAAGAAGTGCGGCCGCATCCGGGTGCGCGCCTCCGGGCCGAACTGCGACCGCGCGAACGCGTCGAGGGTGCCGCGCAGATTCGCCATCGTGAGCCCGCGGTCCACCGCGAGACCCTCCACCTGATGGAACACCGGGGTGTGGGTGGAATCGAGTTCGTCGGTGCGGAAAGTGCGCCCGATCGAGATGATGTACACCGGCAACTCGCGAGCCAGCAGGGTGCGCACCTGCACCGGCGAGGTGTGGGTGCGCAAGAGTTGCCGAGAGCCCTCCGGGGCGATGTGGAAGGTGTCGGACTCACTGCGGGCCGGATGGTCGGGCGGGAAGTTCAGCGCGTCGAAATTGAACTGCTCGCATTCCACCTCGGGGCCTTCGGCCAACTCCCAGCCCATCGCCACGAAGGTGTCGGCGATGTTCTCAGCCAGGATCGTGATCGGGTGCCGCGCGCCGAGGGCCGCGCGCGTCGAGGGCAGGGTCACGTCGATGGTCTCGGCCAGCAGAATCGCCGCGTCGCGTTCGGCGCGCAACACCGCGAGTCG
>CAMCWJ010000101.1 GCA_945882475.1 Bifidobacterium breve | reverse complement strand
CGGCGCCGCAGCCGAGATCACCGCAGCGGCGCTCGCCGCGGCCCGGCCCACCCGCGGTGCCGCCGCCGGGCTGGCGGCAGCACCGCCGGCCACCGACGCACAGGGCAGCACCGGAAACGGCGGGATCGGCGGCAACGGAACAATGCTGTAGAGCCACTCGAGGCCGAAGATGACGAAGTTGGTGGCCGCCTGGTTGATTCCTTCGGCCAGGGTCGGCCCGATCAGGCTTGGCTGGCCGTCGATCAGGAAGGCGAAGCTGTACACCAGGCTCTGCACGATCGGCTCAGCGGTGAAGTAGGCCAGGTCAATCGCCGGCGCGATCCACCACACTCCCGGCACGAAGCTCAGCGCCCAGTCCGCGAGTTCGAAGCCGTACGCCACCCACGGCTCCAGGGTGTCGGAGGCGACGATGATGGCGTTGCCCGCCGAGGTGGCCGATGCCGTGACTGCTGCTGCCGGACTCGGCTGCAGCAGCGGTGACAGGGCGGCACTCAAGGCGACCGCGGTGGATTCCACCGAGATCGGGGTGCGGTCGGTGAGCGGGACCACTGCGGTTGCGGCCACCATCGCCGCTGTCACTCCGGCGGTCATCAACGATCGGACGGACTCGGTCATCGCGACACCTCACAGTTTGCTGGCAATTCCTTTAGACAGACTACCTGTGCGCGGGGCCCGGCTTGCCCAAGCGCACCTGCCGCGCACCGCGGCGTGCCGGTGATTGCTGCCCACTACTGTGTGGATCATGCCGATGAAATCGGGTGCGCCGCTGCCCACACCGGCCGTCCCGCCGGACCGGGTCAGCGTCGCGCCGGCCGCGCTGCGCAGGGTGCTGCGCCGCGCCCGCGACGGAGTGGGCCTCAACCTCGACGAGGCAGCGATCGCGATGACGGCCCGCGGCTCAGATCTTGCGGATCTGTGTGTCAGCGCCGCCCGGGTCCGTGACGCAGGTCTGCAGTCGGCCCGCCGACGTGGTCCTGGCGGTGGCCTGCCGGTGTCGTACTCCCGCAAGGTTTTCATTCCCGTCACGAACCTGTGCCGCGACACCTGCCACTACTGCACGTTCGTGACGGTGCCGGGCAAGCTTCGGGCCGAGGGCCGAGGCATGTACCTCGAACCCGACGAGATACTCGCGATAGCCCGTAGTGGTGGCGAAATCGGTTGCAAGGAAGCACTTTTCACACTCGGTGACCGACCGGAAGCGCGGTGGCCAGAGGCTCGCCAATGGCTCGACGAGCGCGGCTACGAGTCGACGCTCGATTACGTGCGCGCGATGTCGATCCGGGTACTGGAGGAGACCGGATTACTCCCGCACCTCAACCCCGGAGTGCTGAGCTGGGCCGAGCTCGCCAAGCTCAAGCCGGTGGCCCCGTCGATGGGGATGATGCTCGAAACGACGTCCCGGCGGTTGTTCGAGACCCGCGGCCTGGCTCACTTCGGCAGCCCCGACAAGGATCCCGAAGTGCGGCTTCGCACCCTCACCGACGCCGGGCGGCTGTCCATCCCGTTCACCACCGGCCTGCTGGTCGGGATCGGCGAGACCCTCGCCGAGCGGGCCGACACCCTGCACGCGATCCGTCGGCTGCACAAGGAGTTCGGGCACATCCAGGAAGTGATTGTGCAGAATTTCCGGGCCAAGGATCACACCGCGATGGCCGCAGCGCCCGATGCCGGCTTCGAGGAGTTCCTGGCATGCGTCGCGGTTGCCCGCCTGGTGCTGGGCCCGGACATGAGAATCCAGGCCCCGCCGAACCTGGTCTCCCCGCAGGAGTGCCTGGACCTGCTGGGCGCCGGGGTCGACGACTGGGGAGGGGTCTCCCCGCTGACGCCCGACCACGTCAATCCCGAGCGGCCCTGGCCGGCCCTGGAGGATCTGAGCGCGATCACCGCGCAGGCCGGATTCGAACTAGTGCAGCGGCTGACCGCGCAGCCGAAGTACGTAGCGGCCGGGGCGGCGTGGATCGACCCGCGGGTGGCCGGGCATGTCGCGGCGTTGGCTGATCCGGAGACCGGCTTCGCCCGCGACGTCAACCCGGCCGGCCGGCCATGGCAGGAGCCCGACGAGGCCACCGAGTCGCTCGGCCGCACCGACCTGCACGCCGCGATTGATGCCGAGGGTCGCCGCACCGATACCCGCAGCGACCTTGACAGCGCGTTCGGCGACTGGGACTCGATCCGCGACCGGGTCAGCGAACTGTCCGCTCGCGCCCCGCAGCGCATCGACACCGATGTGGCCGCGGCCCTGCGTGCGGCGGAACGGGACCCAGCCGGCTGCAGTGACTCCGACTACCTGGCGCTGGCCACCGCGGACGGCGCCGCCCTGGATGCTGTTGCGGCACTGGCTGATTCATTGCGCCGCGATGCCGTAGGCGATGACGTCACCTTTGTGGTCAACCGGAACATCAACTTCACCAATATCTGCTACACCGGCTGCAGATTCTGCGCATTCGCCCAACGGAAGGGCGATGCGGACGCTTTCTCGCTGTCGGTGCACGAGGTGGCCGATCGCGCCTGGGAAGCGCACGTCGCCGGCGCGACCGAGGTGTGCATGCAAGGCGGGATCGATCCCGAGTTGCCGGTGACCGGTTACGCCGAACTCGTCCGGGCGGTGAAAGCGAGGGTGCCGGCGATTCATGTGCACGCGTTCTCACCGATGGAGATCTCCAACGGAGTCACCAAGAGTGGCATGGGCGTTCGTGAGTGGCTGATCAACCTGCGCGACGCCGGCCTGGGGTCCATTCCCGGAACTGCCGCGGAGATCCTCGACGACGAGGTGCGCTGGATCCTGACCAAGGGCAAGCTGCCCACCTCGCAGTGGGTCGAGATCGTCAGCACCGCCCACGATGTGGGCCTGCGGTCCAGTTCGACGATGATGTACGGCCACGTCGACACCCCCTCGCACTGGGTCGCCCACCTCAACGTGCTGCGTGGAATCCAGGACCGCACTGGGGGATTCACCGAATTCGTGCCATTGCCGTTCGTGCACCAGTCCTCGCCGCTGTACCTGGCCGGCGCGGCCAGGCCCGGACCTACCCATCGCGACAACCGCGCCGTGCATGCCCTGGCTCGAATCATGCTGCACGGGCGTATCTCTCAGATCCAGACCAGCTGGGTGAAGCTCGGTGTCGAGCGCAGCCAGGTGATGCTCAACGGCGGCGCCAACGATCTGGGCGGAACGCTGATGGAGGAGACCATCTCCCGGATGGCCGGTTCCGAGTACGGCTCAGCGAAGACGGTGGCCGAGTTGACGTCAATCGCCGAGGGCATCGGCCGCCCTGCGCGTCAGCGAACCACCACCTACGCAACGCGCGCGGCCTGAGATTCGCGCCGCCGGGAGTGCCGGGCGGCATACTGCCTACCTATGGTGAGGCGTTTGCCGCTGGCCGCGGCCATCGCGTTCGCGCTGCTGTCGGTGTGTGCGGTGGTGGTGGTGCCACTGGCCCCCGGAGTCGACCGGTCCGGAACCGAGGTCGTGGAACATTTCGGCACCCATGCCGGCGTCATCAGGCTGCAGGTGCTGCTGGCGGCGCTGGCGCTGCTGGCCCTGGCGGTGATTCTCGGCCATGCCCGCGACCGGTTGGACGGCCCACCCGCCCACATCTTCACCATCGGATCGGCGGTGTTCATCGGGCAGACCGGCATCGCGCTGTGGTTCGACGCGGGACTGGCGCTGCACGCCGAAACCGTGGATCCGGCCACTGCGCGCACACTCTCCGACATCGCCGCCATGTGGGGGCCGGTGCTGACGGTGGCCGCGATCCTGACCGTCGGACCCGTCGTCTGGGCCGCTAGGCAGGGCCGCTTTCCGCGCTGGCTGGCGGTCATCGCTGCGGTGTTCGCCGTAGAGCTGTTCGTTGAGATGCTGACGATCGTTGGCCCGGACGCAAGTTTCATCGCGCCAGGCGGCCCAATGAACGTCTTCCTCGGCGGTGCGCTGTCGGTGGTCTTCTTCGCCGCTCTGGGACTGGCCGTGGCGCTGCCGGCCGACCCGGCCGCCGAGTCCGCCGGGCAGACCGGTGGTGACTCCGCCGGGCAGACCACCGCCGACACTGCCAATACGGCTGCCGAGACGGGCCCCGACCCCGCCGTCGGGATGCCGGACGAGGCAGCGCCGGGGATCACGCCTACTATCTGACGTAGATGACCGGTATCAAACAGACCGCGACTTAGGGCACACTGATTCGGCGATTCGGGGTTCGGCATCCGATACTGGGCCGCGTCCGCCGAACACACCGCGCCCGACACACCAACGAGGCAGATCCAGGAGAACCTTCGTGACGTACGTGATTGCCGAACCCTGCGTCGACATCAAAGACAAAGCCTGCATCGAGGAGTGCCCTGTCGACTGCATCTACGAGGGCGACCGCATGCTCTACATCCACCCGGACGAGTGCGTGGACTGCGGCGCCTGCGAGCCGGTCTGCCCGGTCGAGTCGATCTACTACGAGGACGACGTACCCGAGCAGTGGTCGCAATACACCGCGATCAATGCGGACTTCTTCGCCGAACTGGGTTCCCCGGGCGGCGCCTCCAAGGTGGGCGTGACGTCGAACGACCCGCAGGTTGTCAAGGACCTGCCGGCCAAGGGCGAGGACGACTGACGGCGCACGCCCCGCTGCGGGTGCGGGCGGTCTCGGCGTCGCTGCCGGTGTTCCCGTGGGACACCCTTGCCGACGCCGCCGCCTTGGCGCGCGCTCATCCCGGTGGGATCGTCGACCTCTCGGTGGGCACCCCGGTCGACCCGGTAGCGCCGCTGATCCGCGATGCCCTGGCCGCGGCCGCAGGCGAACCCGGCTACCCGGCGACGGCCGGCACCCCGCACCTGCGGGCGGCCGCGGTGGCGGCCCTGCACCGCCGGTACGGGGTCACCGGTCTGAGCGAGGACGCCGTGCTCCCGGTGATCGGGAGCAAGGAACTCATCGCCTGGCTGCCGACGCTGCTCGGCCTTGGCGCAGGGGACATCGTGGTGATCCCTGAACTGGCCTACCCGACCTACGAGGTAGGCGGGCGACTGGCCGGCGCGACGGTGATCGCCGCCGACTCACTGACCCAGCTGGGCCCGCGGGACCCGGCGGTGGTCTTCCTCAACTCGCCCAGTAATCCCACCGGCCAGGTGCTCGGCGCCGACCACCTGCGCAAGGTGGTCGAATGGGCCCGCGAGCGGGGCGCGCTGGTGGTCTCCGACGAGTGCTACCTCGGGCTGGGCTGGGACGAGCAGCCGGTGTCGGTGCTGCACCCGCAGGTCTGCGGTGACGACCACCGCGGCCTGCTGGCGGTGCATTCGCTGTCCAAGAGTTCGTCGATGGCCGGGTATCGGGCTGCCTTCGTGGCCGGTGATCCGGCGGTGGTCGCCGAGTTGCTCGCTGTGCGCAAGCACGCCGGGATGATGGTGCCCACCGCGGTGCAGGCGGCGATGGTGGCCGCCCTGAGCGACGACGCCCACGAGGCCGAGCAGCGTTCCCGCTATGCGCGTCGCCGGGACGTCCTGCGCGGCGCATTCGCCGCGGCGGGATTCGCCATTGACCACTCCCAGGCGGGGCTATACCTGTGGGCCACCCGGGACGAGCCCTGCCGGGCGACCGTCGACTGGCTGGCGCGGCGCGGGATCCTGGTGGCGCCGGGGGAGTTCTACGGTCCGGCCGGGGCGCGGCACGTGCGGGTCGCGCTGACCGCTACCGATGAGCGCGTGGACGCCGCCGCGCATCGGCTGGCGCAGGCCTAAACCTCAGGCCGGTGCCGCGGCCACCGGCATCAGCACGCTGCCGCGGCAGGCGCCCTCGGCGATGTCGGTGTGCCAGGTACCCCGCAGGGACCCGTCGGGCTGGGGTGTGTAGAACGTCCACGACGTCGCCCGGGCCCACTGCTTCTGGTTGCCCGCACCGACCAGGCAGTCCCACAGCCACTCGTAACTGGTCGTCCATTCGGTGCCGGTCCAGGTGAACCGGGTCGGCTGCGGCACCGTGGGATTGCCCGGCGGCGGGCCGTCGACCACGGTGGCCACGCACCGGGTGTTCGAGCAGGCCGTGGCCAGGGTGAAGATCGCGCCAAAGTCGGTTTCGCGCTGCCTGCTGGCCGGGCTGGTGCCCGCTTTCTTCGAGGCGTAGGTGATCATCTGGTACCGGCCGTTCCACGGCTGCGGTGCCGCCGCGGCCGCCGGCGGGCAAAGCAGTGCCACGCCGGTGACAAGCGCCACGGCGTTGAGCGCGATTCTCCAGCGCCGGCCGGACATGGCTCTGAGGGTAACCGCCGGTAAACCTCACCTGTCGCATCTGCAACACGACTCGCCGGGGCCCGCGGTAGCCTCGCGGGGTGCTGCTGGCCTCGTTGAACCCCACTGCCGGGACCGACATCGGCGCGGCGGTGCACATCGACGGGACGGCACTCTCGCGTGCCGATCTTCTGGCCGCGGCCACCGCGGTGGCCGAACGGGTTGTCGGGGCCGGCCGGGTGGCCGTGCTCGCGACCCCGACCATGGCGACGGTGCTGGCGGTCACCGGATGCCTGATCGCCGGGGTGCCCTTCGTTCCGGTGCCGGCCGACGTCGGCGTCGCCGAGCAATCCCACCTTCTCGCCGACTCCGGCGCCCGGGCCTGGCTCGGCGAGCGCCCGGCCGACCCCTCCGGACTGCCGCACATCCCGGTGCGGGTTCATGCCCGCTCCTGGCACCGCTACGCCGAACCGCCGCCGGAGAACCTGGCGATGATCATGTACACCTCTGGAACCACCGGCCCGCCGAAGGGAGCGCTGCTGAGCCGCCGGGCGATCGCCGCCGATCTCGACGCGCTGGCGCTCGCCTGGGGGTGGACGGCCGAGGACACCCTGGTGCATGGACTTCCGCTGTTCCACGTGCACGGCCTGGTGCTCGGCCTGCTCGGCTCGCTGCGAGTGGGCAACCGGTTCGTCCATACCGGCAAACCGACCCCGCAGGCCTACGCGGCGGCCGCCGAGGCCGGCGGCACGCTGTACTTCGGAGTCCCGACGGTGTGGACGCGAGTGGTCGGCGACCCCGGTGCGGCCCGCGCGCTGTCATCGGCCCGGCTGCTGGTGTCCGGCAGTGCCGCGCTGCCGGTGCCGGTGTTCAGTCGGCTGGTGGAACTCACCGGGCACGCGCCGGTGGAGCGGTACGGCACCACCGAGTCCCTCATCACCGTCAGCACCCGCGCCGACGGCGAGCGGCGGCCGGGCTGGGTCGGGCTGCCGCTCGAGGGGGTGCGGACCCGACTGGTTCTCGAGGACGGCTCACCGGCCCCACTCGACGGCGAGGCAATCGGCCGGCTGCAGGTAGCGGGGCCGACCATGTTCGACGGCTACCTCAACTCCCCGGAGGCCACCGCCGAGGCGTTGGGCGACGACGGTTGGTACCGCACCGGTGACG
This sequence comes from Bifidobacterium breve, assembly GCA_945882475.1. GTDB lineage: Bacteria > Actinomycetota > Actinomycetes > Mycobacteriales > Mycobacteriaceae > Mycobacterium. The sequence goes on along the minus strand of CAMCWJ010000101.1, from coordinate 1,351 downwards.
TCGCGGTCATCGACGCCGCCGGCATGCACCGCATCATCGGGCGGGAGTCGGTGGACCTGATCAAGTCCGGCGGGTACCGCATCGGCGCAGGCGAGATCGAGACCGTTCTACTCGGACATCCCGGGGTGGCGGAGGTGGCCGTAGTGGGGTTGCCCGATGCGGATCTGGGCCAGCGAATCGTCGCGTTCGTCGTCGGTGACGCGAATTCCGAGGAGCTCATTCGTTTTGTGGCCGAACAGCTTTCGGTGCATAAGCGACCGCGCGAGGTACGGCTCGTTGATGCGCTGCCACGCAACGCGATGGGCAAGGTCGTGAAGAAGGAGTTGATGGGCTAGTTGGCGTGCAGGGCTTCGTTGAGCGTGATGCCCGTGCCGTCGCGGGCCACCACCTCGACGGCTCCGCTGACCGAATTGCGGCGGAACAGCAGGTTGTTCGCGCCGGAGAGTTCGCGGGCCTTCACCGCGGCGCCGTCGGCCATGGTGACCTTCGTGCCGGCGGTGAGGTAGAGCCCGGCTTCCACGACGCAGTCGTCACCGAGGGAGATGCCCAGGCCGGAGTTGGCCCCCAGCAGGCAGCGCCGACCGACCGAGATCACCTCGGTGCCGCCTCCGGAGAGCGTGCCCATGATGGACGCGCCGCCGCCGATATCGGAGCCGTCACCGACCACCACCCCCGCTGAGATGCGCCCCTCCACCATCGAGGTGCCCAGGGTGCCGGCGTTGAAGTTGACGAACCCCTCGTGCATGACTGGGGTGCCGGGGGCCAGGTGCGCGCCGAGGCGGACCCGGTCGGCGTCGGCTATCCGTACTCCGGTGGGCACCACGTAATCGACCATCCGGGGGAACTTGTCCACGCCGTATACGGTCACCGGCCCGCGGCGTCGAAGCCGCAGTCGCGCCGTTTCGAAACCCTCGATGGGGCACGGACCGTAGTTGGTCCACACCACGTTGGTCAGCGCGCCGAACACCCCGGCCAGGCTCAGCCCGTGCGGCTCCACCAGGCGGTGCGAAAGAAGATGCAGTCGCAGGTAGGCGTCGAAGGTGTCCGCCGGGGCATCCTCCAGTGCGCCGGTCACAGTTCGGATCGCGATCACCTCGACGTTGCGATCGGGATCCGGGCCGCACAGCGCGGCGAGGTCGTCGGGAGCGTCATCGGGGCCCAGTCGGGTTGTTCCGGGGGGGCCGTAGGCGCCCAGCTCGGGCTCGGGGAACCACGCGTCGAGCACGGTGCCGTCGTCGGTGATGGTGGCCAGTCCCAAGCCCGCGGCGGAAGTCACGGTGCTACACGCTAGCCGATGGCGACGGCCCGCTAGCCTGGTCAGTTGTGCTTGACCTCCGCGCAGATCCGGCCG
>CAMCWJ010000100.1 GCA_945882475.1 Bifidobacterium breve | reverse complement strand
CTCGGATCACAGACAGGTGGCCTGGCCCTGCTGAAGTTGCTGGCCGACAATAGTTTCGATTCGATTCTCGTCACTGATGCATCGGCCCAGGGGCGGATCATTTACGCCAACAAGGCATTCAAAAAGCTCACCGGCCACGACCCGGCAGCCGTGATCGGCAAGGATCCGCGCATCCTTCAGGGGCCTGGCACCGACCAAAAGGTGATCAAGCGGGTCACCGCAACCCTTAAGTCGGGCGGTCGGTTCGAAGGCCGCGCGGTCAACTACCGCAAGGACGGAACGCCGTTCATCATGAACTGGCGGATGTTCCCACTCAAAGACGCCGGAAAGATCATCGCCTGGGTGGCAATCCAGCGTGAAGCACTCGCTGCTGGCTAAACCGGTTCACGCTCGTCGGGATGGCGCGCTGCTAGATTTCGTTGATGCAGAAGTTAACTGAGTGGCGTTCTCTCTATCTCTATGCAGTCTGCTTCGTGTGCATCGTTGTGGTCATCTTCACCACGCTGTCCCTGGTCGACAACATCATGAGCCTGGTGTACCCCAGTCCGCCGTACATCGATCCCTACAGCGCCCAACCGGCTGCGGTCGACAGAGAGTTGCTCGAAGAGCAGAACCGGCTCAGCGAGCGCCGGTCCGGCGTCGTTGGCTTGGTCGGTAATCTGGCCGCCTACCTACTGGTGGTTCCACTTTTTTGGATGCACTGGAAACTCGCCAACAAACCCGCCCCGACGCAGGGATGAGAACCGTGGGAATCGGCTGGTGCCCTCGGTGAGATTCGAACTCACACTGCACGGGTTTTGAATCCGTTTCCTCTGCCAGTTGGGATACGAGGGCGGCTGCTGCGATTGCGGTGTCCCACGATAGTGGATGCCGACTGCGTGGCGGCGCTGCGCTCGCGAAGGTCTCCGCACCGCCCGGTTGGCTGATGGCGGACGGCCGCGACACAATGACCCGATGACCTCCGACAGCGCGAATGCCGATGCCCCGCCGGCGCGGCGGGTCCTGATCGCCGAGGACGAGGCGCTGATCCGCCTCGATCTTGCCGAGATGTTGCGCGAGGAGGGCTACGACGTCGTCGGCGAGGCCGGCGACGGCCAGGAGGCCGTCGACCTGGCGCTGAGCCTGCGGCCCGACCTGGTCATCATGGACGTCAAGATGCCGCGACGCGACGGGATCGATGCCGCCGCAGAGATCGCCGAGAAGCGGATCGCGCCGATCGTGGTGCTGACCGCCTTCAGCCAGCGGGACCTGGTGGAGAAGGCCCGCGACGCCGGGGCGATGGCCTACCTGGTCAAACCGTTCTCGATCAGTGACTTGATCCCGGCGATCGAACTGGCGGTCAGCCGGTTCGGCGAGTTCGCCGCGCTGGAACGCGAAGTCGCCGATCTCAGCGACCGATTGGAGACTCGCAAGCTGGTCGAGCGCGCCAAAGGGGTGTTGCAGGCCAAGCACGCCATGACCGAGCCCGAGGCATTCCGCTGGATGCAACGGGCCGCGATGGACCGGCGCACCACGATGAAACGGGTCGCCGAGGTGGTTCTGGAGAACGTGGACGAGCAGAGCCCCTGATCGCCGGTCCGCTGGCGAGAGTCGCCGATGTTGGCTAGTTTCCCCATGTTGGCTTTTTCAAGCACCTGCCCACCGGATGGAGAGTGCACCATGCACGGTAAACCGACCCGATTCGTCATCGCCGCCGGTTCGGCACTGCTGCTGGTGCTAGGCGCGGCAGGGTGCGGCGAGCAGTCCGCGACGAATGACAACGCGGCGCCGACCGAGGTGGCGACCAATCTCAAGATCGTCGAGCAGGTCCAGATCGATCAGAACGGTGCGGAGGTCAAGGCGGAAGCCGGTGCCGCGCCGGTGGATCCGGCCGGTGACGGCACGGCCACCTGTGCGCCGGTGACCATCGCGATGGCCGGGGCTCTTAACGGACCCGACGCCGCACTGGGCATCAACATCAAGAACGGCGTGCAACTCGCACTCGACAAGCACAACGCGGCCAACCCCGGCTGCCAGATCGCGTTGAAGACCTTCGATACCGAGGGCGATCCGCAGAAAGCCACCGCGATCGCGCCGCAGATCGTCGGCGACGCCTCGATCGTCGGACTGCTAGGCCCGGCGTTCTCCGGCGAGACCAAGGCCACCGGCGGGGTTTTCGACCAGGCCGGTCTGCTCGCGGTGACTCCCTCGGCCACCAACGTCACGCTGTCCGAGCAGGGGTGGAAGACGTTCCTGCGTGGTCTGGCCAACGACGGCGTCCAGGGTCCGTCGGTCGCCAACTATATGAAGAACAGCCTCGGCGACAAGAAGGTCTGCGTCGTCGACGACAGCACCGACTACGGCACCGGTCTGGCCAAGGCAGTCCGTGACACCCTCGGCCCGGTGGCCGACTCCGCCTGCAACATCTCGGTCAAGAAGGGCGACAAGGACTTCGCCGCGGCGGTGACCCAGATCAAGGGCCAGTCGCCGGACTCGGTGTTCTTCAGCGGCTACTACGCCGAGGCGGCCCCGTTCGTCCAGCAACTGCGCGACGCCGGTTTCGCCGGCAGGTTCGCCAGCGGCGACGGCAGTAAAGACCCGGAGTTCGTCAAGGCGGCCGGACAGGCGTCGCAGGATGCGGTGCTGTCCTGCCCGTGTGGGCCGGCGTCCGCCGCGTTCGCCGAGGAGTACACCGCCAAGTTCGGCCAGGCTCCCGGCACCTACAGCACCGAGGCCTACGACCTCGGCACGATTCTGGCCACGGGCATCAGCTCCGGTGCCGTCACCCGTGAGGCGCTGTTGGACTACACCCGCAACTACGACGGTCAGGGTGTGGCCCGCCGATACCAGTGGACCGACACCGGTGAACTGACCACGACTCTGATCTGGGTCTACAAGGTTCAGTAACGGCCGCACGGGGCCGGGTTCGACGTTGCGTGCTCTATGGTTGTGACCGCTGCACGCTTATCGGCCGTGCCATAGGCCGCAACGACATCGACCCGGAGGTACACCGTGGGAAGCAGGACAGTTCGTAGCGCGATCGCCGCGAGTGCGGCCGCGCTGGCTGTGTTCGGCGTGGCTGGATGCAGCAAGCAGGCCGCGCCGTCGGAGAGCGCCACCGGCGCCACCGGTGCGACGACCTCGGCGCAGGTGGCCGAGACGAACCTCAAGATCGTCCCGCAGATGCCGATCGATCAGGATGGTGCAGAGATCACGCTGGCGGTCGACGCTGCACCCCCGGCCAACCCGGCCGGCGACGGCACCGCCACCTGCGAGCCGCTCGCGATTGCCATGGCCGGTCCGCTGACCGGAGCGGACGCCCCGTTCGGCACCAACGTCAAGGACGGCGCCCAACTGGCTATCGAACAGCACAACGCGGCCAACCCTGGTTGCCAGGTGCAGTTGAAGACCTTCGACACCGAGGGCGACCCACAAAAGGCCACCGCCGTCGCGCCACAGATCGTCGGCGACGCCTCGATCGTGGGCCTGGTCGGCCCGACCTGGTCGGGTGAGACCAAGGCCACCGGTGCGGTGTTCGACCAGGCCGGCTTGGCTGCGTTGACCCCATCGGCCACCAACGTCGCACTCGCCGATCAGGGCTGGAAGACCTTCTTCCGGGGCTTGTCGAATGACGGCGTGCAGGGCCCGGCACTGGCCAACTATCTGAAGAACGTCGTGGGTGTGAAGAAGGCCTGCGTGGTCGACGACAGCACCGACGCCGGCCTGGGCCAGGCCAACGCGGTGCGCGACACCCTGGGCCCGATCGCCGACTCGGCGTGCAACATCTCGGTGAAGAAGGGTGACAAGGACTTCTCTGCAGCGGTGACCCAGATCAAGGGGCAGTCACCCGATCTGGTGGTCTACGCGTCCTACTACACCGAGGCCGCCCTGCTGCTGCAGCAGCTGCGCGACGCCGGCTACACCGGTACCTTCGCCGGACCGGACGGCATCAAAGACCCGCAGTTCATCAAGGCGGCCGGCCAGGCGGCGGACGGCGCGATCCTGTCGTGCCCGTGCGGCCCGGCTGGTGGCGCCTTCGCCGATGAGTACACCAAGAAGTACGGTCAGGCTCCCGGCACCTACAGCCTCGAGGCCTACGACCTGGCCACGATCCTGCTGAAGGGAATCGACTCGGGCGCGGTCACCCGGGAGGCACTGCTGGACTATGTGCGGAACTACTCCGGCCAGGGCGTGGCCCGCATGTACCAGTGGACCCCCACCGGGGAGCTCACCTCGAACATGATCTGGATCTACAAGGTTCAGTAGGCACTTCGGTGCGGGGCGTGCGGGCTGTCGTCCCGCTTGTCCCCGCGCCGAGTACTGATCAGGAGCCCGCCGCCGAATGATTCACCAGTGCCTCGGCGACTATGCGTGCCTGGCGGGCAACATCGGTTTCAACGTCGAGAATCTGCGTGATGGCTTCTGGCAGTTGACCGTTGACGGCTTGGCCTGGGGTGCGATCTACGCTTTGGTCGCGGTGGGCTACACGCTGGTGTTCGGGGTACTGCGACTGATCAACTTCGCGCATTCCGAGATCTTCATGCTCGGCATGTTCGGTGCCTACTTCTGCCTGGACAAGATCTTGGGGTTCGCGCCCAGCGGCAACGCCTACGACAAGGGCGTCGGGTTGACGGTCCTCTATCTCGGCATCGCCATGCTGTTCGCGATGGGTGTCTCCGCCGTTGCGGCACTGGGTCTGGAGGCGGTGGCCTATCGGCCGTTGCGGCGGCGCAACTCCCGGCCGCTGACGTTCCTGATCACCGCCATCGGGATGTCCTTCGTGCTGCAGGAGTTCGTCCACTTCGTGCTTCCGGAAATCCTCACCGGGTACGGCGGCAGCAACGCCCAGCAGCCGATCATCCTGGTCCGGCCCAGGGTGCAGTTCCAGATCTTCGGCGCCGACGTCACCAACGTCACCCTGGTGATCGTGGCGTCCGCGGTGGTGCTGGCCGCGCTCACCGACATCGCCCTGAACCGAACGAAGTTCGGTCGTGGTATCCGGGCGGTGGCACAGGATCCGACGACGGCGACCCTGATGGGCGTCTCCCGGGAGCGCATCATCATGGCCACCTTCCTGATCGGTGGCCTACTCGCCGGGGCGGCCGCACTGCTGTTCATCCTCAAGGTGCCGCAGGGCATCCTGTACTCCGGCGGATTCCTGCTCGGTATCAAGGCGTTCGCCGCGGCCGTGCTCGGCGGTATCGGCAACCTGCGCGGCGCACTGTTGGGCGGGTTGCTGCTCGGCGTCATGGAAAACTACGGCCAGGCCCTGTTCGGCACCCAGTGGCGTGACGTCGTCGCGTTCGTCCTACTCGTCCTGGTGCTGCTGATCCGGCCCACCGGGATCCTGGGGGAGAGTCTCGGGAAGGTGCGGGCATGAGCGCGGCCCATGCGCTGGCCGCCCCCGGTGACCGGTTGCGCGGGTGGTGGTCCGATCTCAGCCGGGTCGGGAAATGGGGTTTCGGTCTCGTCGGCTTCGCGGTGATGGCGCTGCTGCCGATCTTCACCCCGTCGTTCCTCAACACTCCCGGGATCAGTTTCGATGCGGTGCTGGCCCAATTCGCCATGGTGGCGCTGATCGCCATCGGGCTCAACGTCGTCGTGGGCCAGGCCGGCCTGCTCGATCTGGGCTACGTCGGCTTCTACGCGGTCGGTGCCTACACCTGCGCGCTGCTCACCAGTCCGGAGAGCCCCTGGAATCGGGTCGGCCCGACGGGGTTTTTCAGCCAGCCATGGGCATGGCTGTCCTGTGTGCCGCTGGCCATCGCCGTCACCGCGTTGGCCGGGCTCATCCTCGGCTTCCCCACGCTGAGGCTGCGCGGTGACTACCTGGCCATCGTCACCCTCGGGTTCGGCGAGATCATCCGGTTGCTGGCCGACAACCTCTCCGATATCACCAATGGCTCGCGTGGCCTCAACCAGATCGCCTTCCCGCGTCTCGGCGAAGACCGGGTGCCGGGCGGGTACTTCTCCAGCGGCAACGCGCTGGGCAACGCCAACTACGGAACCTGGTGGTACTGGCTGGGCCTGATCCTGATCGCCGTCGTGCTGCTGCTGGTCGGCAACCTCGAACGCAGCCGGGTCGGCCGGGCCTGGGTGGCGATCCGGGAGGACGAGGACGCCGCGGAGGTGATGGGCGTCAACACCTTCCGGTTCAAGCTGTGGGCGTTCGTGATCGGCGCCGGCATCGGTGGGCTGTCCGGCGCGCTGTATGCCGGCCAGGTGCAGTTCGTCGCACCGACCAACTTCAACATCATCAATTCAATGCTGTTCCTGGCCGCGGTGGTGCTCGGCGGGCAGGGCAACAAACTCGGTGTCATCTTCGGTGCTTTCGTCATCGTCTACCTGCCCAACCGTCTGCTCGGGGTGGAGGCTTTCGGTGTCAATCTCGGCGACTTGAAGTACCTGTTCTTCGGACTGGCCCTGGTGGTGCTGATGATCTTCCGCCCCCAGGGTCTGTTCCCGGTTCGGCAGCAGTTGCTGGCCTACGGCAGGTCGGCGCGCAGGCTGCTGGCCGGCGATCCCAAGGCCGCGACATGACCGGGGCGCTGCTGGAGACCCGCGACCTCAGTGTCAGCTTCGGCGGGCTGACCGCGCTGGACGCGGTGAGCTTCTCGATCAACCGCGGCGAGATCCTTGGCCTCATCGGCCCCAACGGTGCCGGCAAGACCACCTGCTTCAACGCCATCACCGGGGTATACCGGCCCAGCGGCGGCACGGTGCTGTTCGACGGCGTGCCGTTGGGCCGGATGAAACGCCACCAGATCACCCGGTTGGGGATCGCGCGGACGTTCCAGAACATCCGGCTGTGGGGCGAGATGACGGCACTGGAGAACGTCGTCGTCGGTGTGGATGCGCGGCACCGGACCTCGGTGCCCGGGGCGGTGATCCGTTCACCGCGGCACCGCCGGGAGGAACACGAGGCGATCGAGCGCGCCGTGGCACTGCTGGAGTTCGTCGGGATCGCCCACCGCGGCGAGGAGAAGGCCAAGAACCTGCCCTACGGGGATCAACGTCGCTTGGAGATCGCCCGCGCGTTGGCCACCGAACCCACTCTGCTGTGCCTCGACGAACCAGCGGCCGGCTTCAATCCCAGCGAGAAGGCCGCGCTGATCGAACTGATCCGGGCCATCCGCGACAACGGCTACACGGTGCTACTGATCGAACACGACATGCGGCTGGTCATGGGCGTCACCGACCGCATCGTGGTGCTGGAGTTCGGCCGCAAGATCGCCGATGGCCCGCCCGCCGAGATCCGCGAGGACCCGGCCGTGATCGCCGCCTACCTGGGGGTGCCCGATGACCAACTCTGATGTCGCAAGCGCCTCGCGGGAAGAGCAGAGTCCTGTTCTCGAGGTCCGCGACGTGAAAGTCCGATACGGCAAAATCGAAGCGCTGCATGGTGTTTCGCTGTCTGTGCGGCAGGGGGAGTTGGTGACCCTGCTGGGCGCCAACGGTGCCGGCAAGACCACCCTGATGCGCGCCATCTCCGGGTTGCTGCCCCTGACGGAGGGCTCGGTGTGGTTCGACGGCCGCGATATCACCCGGGTCAAGGCGCACCGGCGGGTCATCGACGGCCTGGTTCAGGCGCCGGAAGGCCGCGGTGTCTTTCCCGGCATGACAGTGGCTGAGAACCTCGAAATGGGTTGCTATGGAAGAGGGTTCGAGACCAGGGCAGCGCACGACGAGCGCCTGGACTGGGTGTTCGCCACGTTCCCGCGGCTGGCCGAAAGGCGCAAACAGATCGGCGGCACATTGTCCGGCGGGGAGCAGCAGATGCTGGCCATCGGCCGGGCATTGATGGCCCGGCCGCGGGTGCTGCTACTCGATGAGCCGTCGATGGGCCTGGCACCGATGATGATCTCGCAGATCTTCGGCGTCATCGCCGAGATCAACGCCGCCGGCACCACCATTCTGCTCGTCGAGCAGAACGCCGCCCAGGCGCTGAGCCGTTCCGACCGGGCCTACATCCTGGAAACCGGTGCCGTCACCCGTGAGGGCTCGGCAGAAGAGTTGTTGGCCGACGACGCTATTCGCGCGGCGTATCTGGGCGTGGCCTGACGGCTTTGGGCCGCTGAAGGATTCGCGGTTGCGGCGAGGTCGTGAGCGGCAGCGGACTTGCCCGCCCTTCGGTTCGGTGCCGCGTGCGTTGGTTCAGCGGCAGTGGCAGCGGCGCGTGCGGGCCTGATCGCGGCGGCGCGGGGTGTGCCGACTGGTTGCGCCGCGGGCCTCCTCGCCGCCGAGGCGGTCGGCGTGCCGGCAGCGGCCGCGCGCGGTGAGGCAAGTGCCGCGGCCGGTCGCGTTAACTCCCGAAGGGCGCTCTGGATCCCGCTGACGGCCAAGCCGACGGCCAAGACCGGCACTCCGAAGAACACGCCGACGCCCCCGCCGGCGCCCAGAACCCCAATGAGTCCGTTGCCAGGTGCTGAAAATACCTGGGCGAGGATGTAGCTCAGCGGCAAGGTGATCGGGAAAGCCGCAAGCCAGGCGGCGGCGCCGACGACGGTCACAGCGGCGTCGCCGACGGCGATGAAGACAGTGCCCAGCTCGTCAATGCGCTGCAACCATTCAAAGGGGTTGCTCCCGGTCGCTATCGCGGCGGCGGTCGGAGGTTCCGTCACCACCTCTACCGAGGCAGTGGTCTTCAACGCCAGGTCGGCGGCAGCGGCCTGCAACTGCACAGCGATCGTCTCGGTGGGAACGATGTTCGGCGCGGTCCGGCTGAACGCGCCGGCGGAACTGAGCACGACGGCCGCGGCAGCGGCCGCGGCGAT
>CAMCWJ010000099.1 GCA_945882475.1 Bifidobacterium breve | reverse complement strand
CGGAGCCGCGATGGTTCGGTATCCGAGCGCGTAGGCAGACGAGAGAAAGCCACCCAGAATCCATGTGCCGCAATCCAACCGGCGTAGCGACAACTCACCCCAGGTCTCCCCGTCCGGGGTGATCACCGCCGGCGTCTCGCCCCAGGTAGCGCCATCCCAGGCGAGATAGCGGCCACGGTCTCCGATATGTTCGGGCCGCACCCTTCGCAGGATCAGCCCCTTGTCGCGCTGAAATCCGGTCGACACCACATACACCCAGCCGTCGTCGGGGTCGAAATCCCACGTCCAGCACTGGGCGTAGCCACCGTGCAGGCGGGCCGGGAACTTCGCCTCCTCGCCAAGGTGGCGCCACGACATCCCGTTGTCGTCGGAGCGCCAGATCTCGCTCCACACCACGTTGCCCAGGCCGCGGTTGACGATGGCGTGCAGATAGAGCGCATCGCCAATCCGCAAGAGATCCGAGGGGATCACGGTGCTGATTCCCCGCCGCAGCAGGCCGGGATTGGGGCGGTGCCGGTAGTGCCATAGCTGCCGGGCGTAACGGGCGTCGGCGCCGCCGGCGCGGCGGTACACGATGGGACGGGTCGCGTCGCCCGTGCCGATCAGGATCACCGGCGAGCGCCAGTCGCCGGCCCCGACCCGGCCACCGGAAAAGGTGTCCCCGAACACCGACACCAGGTTCCCGTCGGCGGCCAGTACCGAGGCACCCAGGTCAGTGCACGTCACGCCGAACTGATCGGTGATGCCGGGGCCGGTGAGGTCTTTGACCTTGCCGACTGATCCGCCGCTACTACCGCTAACCGCCGGCATGGGACTTCAGCGTCGACGTGGCTTGCGGCGTGGCATATTTGTGCCTGGCGATGAGGTGGGACACCGCCGCGAACCGTTGAGGAGGCGTGTTGTTCTCGGCTTTTCTGGCGCTGCCGTTCCCGGTCATCATCTTGCTCAGCGTTGGCATTCCGATACTCATCGTGATCCCGATCGTATTGCTCGTGCGCAATTCGAACGTCAAAGCCGAGGACGACGAAGCATTCGACGGTCTGGTTGCACTGTTCAGTTTTGTCGGAACAGCTTTCGCGCTGTTGCTTGCATTCCTCATCGTGAACGCCCAGAGCGATCAGGCCGCAGCGCAGAAAGCGGTATTCGCGGAGACGTCAAGCCTGGAAGCGCTGATCAAGGACACCAAGGCCTTCGCTCCCGCTCAGTCAGTCGAGGTAAAGCGTCTGGTTCTCGACTACACCGAGAAGATGCGGCGCTACGAAGTTGACGTGACGCCGGCCATCGGCGGTGATCCGCAGGCCGCGGCCGCATTCGGGAAGATTCTGGACTTGTTCAGCAGGCTCGATGACGAGAATCCCGGCGACAAAGCGCAGATACTTCTGGGCGAGGTGCAGTCGCTCACCGAACTCCGTAATGCGCGGGTCGACAGTCCGTCGTCTCGCATCGACGGCGTAACGACGATCATCTGCTCCGCCTTGGCCGCTCTCACCGTGGCAATCATGGCGCTTCTTCCGGCGCCCCGGAGGTGGGTCAGGTGGGTGCAGTCACTCGGTGTCGCCATTGCGGTCGGCCTGGTGATGTCACTGGTGTTCTATATCGCCTCTGACTCCTACACCCGGTCTGCGGAGGACATCCAGTTTGAACGAATCAAGGCGTTGATGTAGCGGGTGCCCCTAGCGCATCACGAAGTCAGCCGGATCCGGCTCCCGGGTCCACGCCCAATAGTCGACAAGGCGCCACGGACTCAGCGAGTGCACCACGCCGTTGGCGTCCTTGTAGAAGCTGTGCTCGATGCTGGGCTGTGACCACACCATGGTCTTCAGTTCAGCCTGGCTGCGTTGGTACCAATCGTCATAACGCTCGGGTTTAGGTTCCATCGCCTTCTTGCCTTCGGCGCATAGCAGGTCGATGCAGCCGATGATGTAGCGCATCTCGCACTCGGAGTGAAAGATCAGGCTGCCGCCGCTGGCCAGGTTGGTGCCGGGGCCGTACATGCAGAAGAAGTTCGGGAAACCGGGGATGGTGATCCCAAGGTAGGCGGCGGGCTTTGCTCCCCATGCCTGGTGCAAGTCTGCGCCATTGCGCCCAGTCACCGACAGCGACGACAGAAAGTCGTTGACCCGAAAACCAGTGGCGTACACGAGGACATCAGCGGGATGCCGGTTGCCGTCCGCATCTATCACCGCATCGGCTTCGATGCGCTCGACGCCGCAGCGCACCAGTTCGACGTTGTCCCGGGTCAGGGTTTTCAACCAGCTGCCGTTGTCCTGCAGCGTGCGCTTCCCGGTCGCCGGATAGTCCGGCACGACCTTGGCGGCCAACTCCGCATCGCCGTCCAGTTGGCTGGTGATCCACTCGGTGAACATCATCCGGGCCATGTCGTTGGCCGCGCTCACGGCCCGCTGCTGATCCGGCCAATCCGGATCCACCTTCGCCGCGGCCAGGCCGGTGTCGCAGCCGGGCCAGAAGATCAGGAAGCGATACCAGCGGCCGTAGAACGGCAGGTGCCGCAACGCCCACTGCACACCCGGGCCGACCTTGGCGTGGTAATCGGGATTGGGGAACATCCACTGCGCGGTGCGTTGGAAGATGGTCAACCGGCCGACGTCGTCGGCGATCGCAGGGGCGACCTGGAACCCGGTGGCGCCCGCGCCGATCATGACGACGTTCTTTCCCGTCAGGTCGACGCCGTGGTCCCAGCGGGCGGTGTGGAAAGCGGGGCCAGCGAACGTTGCGGCGCCCGGAATCTCGGGAATGTAAGGCTGATTGAGTTGACCCACGGCACTGATCACCGCGCGGGCGCGCAGCGTCTCGGTGCTGCCGTCGGTATTGCGGATGTGCACCGACCACTGGCCGTCGTCGTCGTCCCACACCGCGCCGGTGACCTCGGTGTTGAATCGGATGTTCTCGGTGACCCCGTGGCGTTGCATGACGTCGTGGAAGTACTTCTGCAACTCAGGCTGGCGGGCGAAGAACTCTGACCAGTGGTCGGAGGGTTCGAAGCTGTAGCAGTAGAAGTGATTGCCGACGTCCACCCGTGCGCCGGGATAGCTGTTCTCCCACCAGGTTCCGCCGACTCCGGAATTCTTCTCGATCACCGTGAACGGCACCCCGGCCTGCTTGAGGCGGATCGCGGCGAGCAGGCCGGACTGGCCGGCCCCGATCACGACCACACCGAACTCGCCCCGCGAGGGTGGGTCGGAACGCAGTGGGGCATCGCGGGCGTCGCGGCCGTCGAGGCCCATCTCTTCGAGCATCATCGGCACGTACTCGCTCGGCACCTCCGCCGCGACCAGCCATTCCATCATCGGTTTGACCAGTGCCGGGTCGATCGGCCGTGGTTCGGGGCAGCCGCGGTCGCGGTAGTCCCGGATGATGTCGAGCGCCAGGGCGCGGGCGTCGGCCCTGTCCTGCTCGGACATGAAGCCCTGCACCTCGTTGAGGAAGATGCCGGCTGGTCCGATCGGCCCCTCCAGGATCGACTGGCGTACCGATTCGTCGTCGGTCATGTGCACGCAGGAGAGCAGCAAAGCGGGAACCGAAACGTCCTGCAGGGCGGCCTCGATCTCGGCGTCTGAATCGGTGAACGCTTCACCGGCATGTGGGTTTCGCACGGTACCTCCTGGGGACGGGAGCGGGCAGTTCTAGGGCTGTATGAGAATCCGGATCGGATTGCCGTCGCCGTGCTCGAGGGCGTCGATGCCGGCCTGGATGTCGTCGAGTGGAATGACGCGGCTGATCGAGCGGGTCAGATCCAGCCGGCCGAGCGAGACCAGTTTGGCCAGCGTCTCGATGTCGACGTTCTGATAGCCGAGATGCCCGAGCACCTTCTTTTGAGTCAGGCCGAACAGGGACGTGGGGCCCACCGTCGGGCATTGGTCGCTCATTCCCACTGCCACCAGTCGGCCACCGACGGTGAGACAGTCCAATGCCTGCTCGAAGGTCGTCTTGAGTCCGACCGCATCGAAAGCGACGTCGAGTTTGCGACCGCCTGTGGCGTCGTCGATCTTGTCCTTGATCTCGGGATCGGTCGAGTCGAACGCGAAGTCGGCGCCGAGTTCCAGTGCCCGGTCGCGCACCACCGGGTTGATGTCGACGGCGATGATGGGCGCCGCCCCGACCAGCCGCGCCAGTTGCACGATGTGGGTGCCGACACCACCCACCCCCCAGACGCCGACGGACTCCCCGATGACGACCTTGCCGGTGCGCACCACCGCCCCGAACGGGGTAGACACCGCATCGGCCAGGATCGCCGCCTGCTCCAGTGGCACGTTGTCGGGCACCCGGGTCAGTCCGGCAGCCTGGGCGACGGTGTACTCCGCCCAGGCCCCGTCGTAGGCGAACGCCATCAGTTGCATGCGAAGGCAGTTCGACAGGTCCCCGCGCCGGCAGTTCGGGCAGCCCAGGCAGGGTCGGCCGGCCGCGATGATGACCCGGTCGCCCTCCGCCCAGCCGGTGACGCCGGGGCCGAGCTTGGCGATCGTGCCGGAGGCCTCGTGGCCCTGGGTCACCACCGGCCGCTGCGCCGGGAAGGTGCCGTTGATCAGACTGACGTCGGAGTGGCAAATGCCGCAGAAGGCCACTTTGACCAGAACCTCGCCCGGACCCGGCTCGGGGATCGGAACATCCTCGAGAACAACGGATTTCGTGTCGGCGTAGAAGCGCTCGGCACGCATGGTCTTGGTCATGGCGGTCCTTCCCGGGTCGGCCACCAACCTACGCCCGGCGTGAGCCCGGCGTGATTAGAGTGGCGATCATGGCCTGGCTTCGGCAGCGCGACGGGGTGACCTGCGGCCCGAGTGTCGCGGTTATGGCCGGTGCACTGCTCGACGCGGAGTACGGCGCGCCGATGCGCGCGGCGCGCGGCCAGCAGTGGTTCGACTCCGAGCAGGGCCGGGTGCACCGGGCGGTGAACGTGGTGTGGCCGCGAGCGCTGGGGACGACACCGGCCGGGATGGCCCGTGCACTCAACGTCCACGCTGTCGCGCGCGGCCTGCGTTACCGCTGGCGTCCCGCCGTGCGCCGCGATGCCCTGGCCGACGTGTACGCCGCGGTCTCGCAGGGCTGGCCGGTGGCGATGCTGATCGGTTCGACAGTGCCCCGGCACTGGGTGCTGATCACCGAAGTCACCGACGCGTCGGTGCGCTGTTACGAGCCATCGTCGGGACAGCTCAAGGAGATCGGGATCGACGCCATCCGGTCGGCCCGGTTGGAAACCCTCGGGTTCCCGCGGCCGTTCGCGTTCGTGCTGCCCGCGCTCAGAGTCGGATGACGACACCGGTGTCGGGACTCTGGCCGCCGGCCAGGGTGGTCGAGAACACGTCTTGCGCGGCCGCCAACCCATCCCGGTGCGCCACGTTGACGAAGCCCTCGGTGTGGCTGACGAAGCCTGCCCACGCCTGAGCCACTGCCTCGGTAAAGCCTTCTGCCCCAAGGGCTTTGATGGTCTCCACCGCCTCGCTGGGGGCGAAGAAGAGCAGCGGGGCTGGGCCGGGCAGCGGCTCCCCGGTGCCAATGCGGGCGTCGACGTGGGTCATGCCGACGGTGCTGGAGTGTCGCAGTTCGGGCAGGTGGGTGTGGACCGCCCGCAGCACGGCCGCGTTGCCCGCGAAGTCCACCGCGACCGTGGGCACGCTCGCCACGCTGCCTATCGCGTCGTAGGTGAGCACCTCGTCGTACAGGCCGGATTTGCGCACGAAATCCGCGTGAGCGGCTGAGGTGAGCCCGATCCGGCGGATCTGGGGCGACCCGATCCGGGCGCAGTAGGCAAGCGCCAGAGCGGTTTTGGAGGAGGCGCTGGTCATCACGAGCTGTTGCGCGCCGAACCAGTCGTTGCGCCGATAGAACGCCTCCAGCAGGAAGCCGGTCTTGAACAGCGGCCCGAAGATCATTCGGGCATCCTCGCGGGCCGGGTCGTGCTCGGGATCGGCCTGCAATCGCGCGTACTGGTTGTAGAAGGGGCTCATCGGCCGGCGATGAGCGGAGGTGTCGGTGAATTGCCCGGCGGACACCTGGCCGGGCTGCACATCGAGGTACGTCGCCGCGGGAAGGTACCCGTACAGGCGTTCACCGACCGCAAGGTCCGGACAGTTCGATGATTCGACCACCGCGTGTCCCCACATCGGGACGATGCCCCAGCCGTCGGCGGCGGGGAAGAAATCCCAGTAGTTCATGATGTCGCCGACCAGGGCGTAGGTCACGTTGTTCGCCGTGACGGCGAAACTCTCGACTCGCAGTCGGGCCGCGCCCTCGGCGAGCGGCGCGAGTGGCTTATCGGCCAGTGTGGATACCGTCGGATCGCTCTTGCTGACCCACAGTGCCTGCGGCATGGCGCGTTCTCCCCCGTTCGGGCTAGGGCTGGTAGCCCAGCAGTGCGGTCGCCGCGGCCACCGCGGGCTCGGTCATCTCGGCGAGCACCCCGCCGTCCTCCACCGTCTGAGCGGTGAGCTCACGAAGGCCGCCGACCAGAATGACGGCGGCGGTGGGCGACAACGGAGCCAGGCCGGCGCGCTGAAATCCCGGCCCGGCGCTGAGGTCGGTGATCATGGCGGCGAGCCGATTGAACCCGCGACGCAACGTCGGCCGGGCGCTCTCGCCGAGGGCGGGCAGTTCGCGAATCCAGCTCAGCGTGATGGCCGGGGTGGCGTCGATGGTCCGCACGTATGCGGTGACGGCCTGGCGGACCTGGCTCTTCCAGGGAGCCCCCGGGTCGACCGCGTCCCGGACGGCGGCCACCAACTCCTCGCTGTTGGCCGACAGCAACTCGACGAAGCATTCCTCCCGGGTGGCGAAGTGGTCATAGAACGTGCGCTTGGAGGTGCGGGCGTGGCGGACGATGTCGGCGACCGTGGTTTCGCGGTAGCCGCGCTCCTCGATGGAGGCGGCCAGACCCTCGAGCAGTCGGCGGCGGAACCCCTGCGCGGGGGCGTCCTGCTCAGCGACCGGTGCGTTCACCGCGGCCTCCCTTGTCAACCCTGGTACTGAAGGGTACCGTACGGGGGACGCCATTGGTACAGAGCGGTACCAACCATTCTGGGAGAGGTTTCGGCCATGACAGAAGCGCCCGCCGTCGAGCGGTCCGTATCCGGCGGTCCGAAGTTGCCGCCCGCGTCCCCGCTGCCGCGGGCGCTGGGCGCGGCAACGTTCGTCGTCTCCCGCCGCCGGACGGTCATGTGGCTGAACCGGACCCTGGGCCGCAGTGTCACCGTGCGGATCCCGGTGTTCGGCAACGCGGTCGTCGTTTTCGACCCCGAGTTGGCCAAGCAGGTCTTCACCACCAGTCCCGAAGTGCTGCACAACATTCAGCCAAACCTGAGCCGACTGCTCGGCCCGGGTTCGGTGTTCGCCCTCGACGGCGCCGACCACCGCCGGCGTCGCAAACTGCTCACCCCGCCCTTCCACGGCAAGAGCATCAAGGCCTACGAGCAGATCGTCGTGGAGGAAACCGAGCGGGAGACGGCCACCTGGCCGGAGGGGGTGGAGTTCGAATCCCTCGAGCCGATGATGCGCATCACCCTCAACATCATCCTGCGGGCGGTCTTCGGCGCCGACGGCGCCGAGTTGCAGGGGTTGCGCGAGCTGCTGCCGAAGTGGGTGACACTGGGATCGCGGCTCACCGGACTGCCCAGCCCGAAGGGCCGGCCGGGCCGCTTCAGCCCATGGTCGAAGCTGGAGCAGTACCGGCGTACCTACGAGGCACTGATCGACACCCTCGTCGAGCAGGCTCGTCGCGATCCGAACCTCGCCGACCGCACCGACGTCCTATCGCTGTTCCTGCGCAGTACCTATGACGATGGGTCAGCGATGACCCGCGGCGAGATCGGCGACGAGATGCTGACCCTGCTGGCCGCCGGACACGAGACCACCGCCTCCACCCTGGGCTGGGCCTTCGAGCGCATCTCCCGGCACCCGGAAGTGCTGGAGCGGCTGGTGGCCGAGGCGGCGGGAACGGAGAACACCTACCGGCAGGCCACCATCTACGAGGTGCAGCGCAACCGAACGGTCATCGACTTCGCCGGCCGCCACGTGATGGTGCCGATGTACGAACTCGGCGAATGGCGGATCCCGCAGGACTACTCGATATTGGTCAGCCTGCTGCAGCTTCACGGCGACCCGGAGGCGTTCCCCGATCCGCAACGTTTCGACCCGCAACGCTTCCTGGACTCCAAGCCCAACACGCTTTCCTGGGTGCCGTTCGGCGGCGGCACCCGCCGCTGCGTCGGTGCCGCCTTCGCCAATATGGAACTCGATCTGGTGCTGCGAACGGTGCTGCGGCAGTTCACGATTCAGACCACCGATGCGCCGGGCGAGAAGTGGCACAACCGCGGCGTCGCCTTCACTCCGAAGAGGGGCGGCCGGATGGTGGTCTATCGGCGGGCAACCCCGCTGGGCTAGAGCCCGGCCGCGACGGACTGGTGAACGACCAGCGGGAACTGGGTGTCGGTCGCCGCGACGTCGAGGCTGTCGTGCAGGCCGATGGTGTAGAGGCCCGCCGAGGTCAGGTGCAGCGGCAGGTTCTGCAGGAACACCCGGTACTTGACCGGGGTCTCGGGCTCGTCGTCCCAGTGCCAGCTGAACTCCATCGCGCTGACCCGCTCTCCCTCCGGCGAGGTTGCGACGATATAGAGGACCGGGTCGTATTCGCCACCGCTGAGCGCGCAGACAGCGACGACCATCGGGATGCTGATGTCGGCGGGAAACTCGTCGACGTGGCAGCTCGTCATGGGGAAGCCGCTGGCGCTGAGTCCGCCGGCGTCCTCCTCGGCGGCGCTCAGCGCAGGTGCGAACGCGACGACGCGCATGGATACCCCCGTAGGTGCTGTGGATTGCTGTTGGCTGGCAACCGTACTCTGCGCCTCGGGCCCACTAAACCGTTTCGCGCT